>JAVHRE010000363.1:0-2287 GCA_036171495.1 Bacteroidales bacterium | reverse complement strand
AAATATTCTCACCACAGAAATACTGATAGTAGTTGTTTTCTGACCATTGTTCAACCACGCTTTCATCAGAAATATTACGCAAGTGTTTTAGAATTAACAATCCAATCATTAAGCGAATTGGTTTTGCCGGACGTCCATTATCATCGCAATACAACGAGCTAAAAGCATCATCAAATTGCTGCCAATTAATCTTATTTGATAAAATGTACAAAGGATGTTTATTATTTAACATGCCTTCAAAAGTGTTAAAAAAACTTGTTTGCAGATAATCTTTATCTTTACTTTTCATAATTGAAATTTGCAAGGTTTACGCTATAAAAATACAAATTCTTGCAATATTAAACAAATAAAGTTATCACCAATTTATTGTTAATAAAGTAGTTGAATAGTTTTTAACGGAACTTCCTACAAATTTTAGCTCAAAAAACTCTTGAAAGTATTTTAAACAAACATATTAAAGAAAAAAATGTTCAAAAATATGTAGATAAGAATATATTTTGTTAAAAATTGTTAAATAATTTTGTATGAATATTATAATGTATTATCTTTGTGGGTAAGATGTTTCTACAAAGAATAAATAAAAAGACAAAAAACAAAACCTATTCCTCTGTGGTTCTTATGGAAAGCTACCGAGAAGGCAAGAATGTGAAACATCACATCATTGCAAATTTATCAAAATGTCCAAAGGCAATGATTAGCAATTTAGAAAAACTAATCAAAGGTGAAAATATAACTTCTGTTTCTGATTTGCAATTAGCGTCAGGAAAATCTTTTGGAGCAATTTATGCTGTTTCTGAAATTGCCAAAAGTCTTGGTATTAATCAGGCATTGGGTTCTTCATATCAGGCTAAATTATCATTATTTCAAATAGCAGGCAGAGTTATTTCGCAAGGCTCTCGAAACTACTTGGCAAACGAATGGATAAAAGGGCAGGCAGTTGATAAAGTATTTAAAATAAATGATTTAACCGAAGATGATTTGTATGCAAACTTAGATTGGCTAAGCAAAAATCAGTCAAAAATAGAGAAGAAAATATTTGATTTTAGAAAAAATAAATCAAAAATAAAAGAAGTTTTTTTGTATGATGTTACTTCATCATATTTGGAAGGTGAAAAGAATGAACTTGCCCAATATGGCTACAACAGAGACAAAAAAAAAGGTAAAAAACAAATTGTAATAGGTTTAATGACAGACAGCGAAGGTTATCCTATTACAGTAGAAGTGTTTAAGGGCAATACAGGTGATACCAAAACGGTTTCAAATCAACTTAAAAAACTCAAACAAAATTTTGGTGTCGAAAGAGTAATTTTTGTAGGTGATAAAGGAATGCTCAAATCTGCACAAATAGAAGAATTAACAAGCAACGAATACAACTGGAATTACTTAACAACTATTACTAAAGAACAAATAGAAACATTGTTAAAACAAAATGTAATTCAATTAGAACTATTTGAAGATAAAATTTTTGAAGTAGAAGATAAAACAAATGGCATACGCTATATTTTGCGAAAAAATCCGGTAAGGAACATAGAAATCAAAAAAAACAGGCAATTAAGAATAGATAATATAAAAAGTTTTGTAGAACAGCAAAACATGTATTTAAGTGAACATAAAAAAGCACAATCAAATGTAGCACTGCGAAAAGTAAGAACAAAAATAATTAAATTAAAACTTCAAAAATTTATAAATTTTAAACTGACAGCTCGTAAGATATTTATAACAATAGACAAAGAAGCACAAAAAGAAACAGAAAAATTAGACGGTTGTTACGTTGTAAAAACAGATGTTCCAAAGAATGTTATTGATGCTCAAACTATTCATGACCGTTACAAAGACCTTGCAAAGGTAGAATTTGCTTTTAGAACAATGAAAACAACATTAGAAAAAATACGACCAGTTTATGTGCGAAAAGAGGAAAGAACAAAAGGGCATGTTTTTATTGCTATGCTGGCATACATGATTGTAAAATATTTAACCGATAAATGTGCATCTTTAAATTATACCAGAGAATTTATTATTGAGAGTTTAGATAAAATAAATTATTTACAATACACTTATGAAGGAAAAAACATAAACATAGTTCCCAAATACCTACTCATACATCAAAAAGAAATAGCAGATGCACTAAACTTAAATTTTATGTAGATAAGAATCTATTAACATAAAAACAGCTGTTAACTATTGTATATCTATTAGTTATGTGTGTAAATGCGCTATTATTTTTTAGGAAGATCCGTTGCAAGTTCCTTCTGCGCGCGCAATATTGTATCGGCTCCGGGCAATCTCA
>JAVHRE010000362.1:0-11716 GCA_036171495.1 Bacteroidales bacterium | reverse complement strand
CTATAAAAGCAGCCTTTTTAAAAAATTATGTTGAAATTATTTAGGCATTTTATGAGCAATTTTTGCTTCGTAAGTAGCAAAATTGAAATCTTTTTCGTTTGGATTTCCTAAACCTTTACCATGACATTTTAAACAATCTTTTTCGTTAGGAATAATTAATCCTTTTGCCTTTGATTGAGCTAAATCTTTCATAATTGTTGGTGATTTGTATGCACTACCTGCACCATGACATGATTCGCAAGAAACGCCTTCGGCTACTGTTAAACCATCTAATAATTTAGCATCAACACTTGCTGCAGTTGAATGGCATTTTGTGCATTTTGCATTTGTAGCATCGGCACCTTTTAAAGAAGCCATAGCTTTTGAATGTTTTGAATCTGACCATTTTTTAAACTGTTCGCCTTTAGCTGGTGCATTATGGCACATTTTACATTTTGCAGAACCAATGTATTTGTTCTGTGCAAACATTGCTGTACTTAATAAAAAGAACATGCAAGCAATTAACATTAAACTCTTTTTCATAATAATTATTTTTAAAGTTTTTTTTAATAAAATTTTTTCAAAAGTAATAACTCCAATTAATATACCAAACGAAAATAAACATGTTATATAACATGTTTGTTTTAAGTTTATCTTAAATCTGCAAGTCTTATATATGGATGTAAAGTCAGGCTTCGACTCCGCTCAGCCTGACAACCAACTTGAGCGGAGTCGAAAGGTGTTAGGGTGAAAGGATTTTGAAAAGGCTCACGGATTTAAGGATGTGTTATTTCACATTAATTATTTTTCAATTTTAATAAACATCAATTTATTGATTTAATTTTACAAAACAAAAAAATAAAACATTATGACAGTTAATGAATTTCAAAATGCTATAAAACAGGGCATTCCTGATATTTTACCAAAAGAAAAACCATTTGATAAAAATATAAATCACGCTCCAAAAAGAAAGGATATTTTGTCAAAAGAAGAAAAAAAACTTGCTTTAAAAAACGCTTTACGATATTTCCCAGTAAACCATCATAATGTTCTTGCAGAGGAATTTTTAGATGAATTAAATAAATTTGGACGAATTTATATGTATCGTTTTCGTCCCGATTATAAAATATTTGCACGAAATATTAACGAATTTCCTCACAAATCGAAACAAGCTGCTGCAATTATGCTTATGATTAGCAATAACTTAGACAATGCAGTTGCACAACATCCCCACGAACTTATTACTTATGGCGGAAATGGAGCTGTTTTTCAAAATTGGGCTCAATATTTATTAACAATGAAGTATTTAAGCGAAATGACTGATGAGCAAACACTTGTTATGTATTCTGGTCATCCAATGGGATTATTTCCTTCGCATAAAGAAGCTCCGAGAGTTGTTATAACTAATGGCATGGTAGTTCCAAATTATTCGAGCAAAGATAATTACGAAAAATTTAATGCGCTTGGTGTTTCACAATATGGACAAATGACAGCTGGTTCGTTTATGTATATCGGTCCACAAGGAATTGTACACGGTACTACAATTACGCTTTTAAATGCAGGAAGAATTATTTCAAAAAACAATGAGGATTTAGCAGGTAAACTATTTGTTTCGAGTGGATTGGGCGGAATGTCGGGAGCTCAACCAAAAGCCGCAGTTATTGCTGGTGCAATTGGAGTAATAGCCGAAGTAAACGCAAAAGCCATACATA
Organism: Bacteroidales bacterium; assembly: GCA_036171495.1. GTDB lineage: Bacteria > Bacteroidota > Bacteroidia > Bacteroidales > GWA2-32-17 > GWA2-32-17. The sequence goes on along the minus strand of JAVHRE010000362.1, from coordinate 10,025 downwards.
CTCGTCATTCGCAAGGTTGGGTTGGTGAAGTTTTTTCAGATTTGGATAAACTCATTGAAAGAATAAATACAGCGAAAAAAAATAAAGAATCAGTTTCTATTGCATATCAGGGAAACATTGTTGATTTGTGGGAGAAATTTGTTGAAAAAAATATTTTTGTTGATTTGGGAAGCGACCAAACTTCGTTACATAATCCTTTTGCAGGTGGTTATTATCCAGCAGGGTTAAGTTTTGAAGAATCGAACGAAATGATGTCAAAAAAGCCCGAAGTTTTTAAAGAAAAAGTTTACGAATCGCTTCGCAGACAAGTAAATGCAATAAATGCTTTAACTTCTAAAGGCATGTATTTTTTCGATTACGGAAATGCTTTTCTTTTAGAAGCAAGTCGTGCAAAAGCGAATATATTAAAAGCAAACGGAAGTTTTAAATATCCATCTTATGTTCAGGATATTATGGGACCTATATGCTTCGATTATGGTTTTGGACCATTTCGCTGGGTTTGTACATCATCAAAACCCGAAGACCTTGATAAAACTGATGAATTGGCAGCAACTGTATTAGAAAAACTTTCGTTAGAATCACCGCCCGAAATTAATCAACAAATGAAAGATAATATTAAATGGATTAGAGAAGCAAAGAAAAATAAGCTTGTTATTGGTTCTCAAGCCCGAATATTATATGCAAATGCTGAAGGAAGAATTGCAATTGCAAAAGCATTTAATAAAGCTATAAAAGACGGGAAAATTTCAGCTCCAATAGTACTTGGTCGCGACCATCATGATGTGTCGGGAACCGACTCGCCATACCGCGAAACATCAAATATTTATGATGGTTCGCAATTTACAGCCGATATGGCAATTCAAAATGTTATAGGAGATTCTTTCCGTGGAGCAACTTGGGTTTCAATTCATAATGGCGGTGGTGTTGGCTGGGGCGAAGTAATAAATGGCGGTTTTGGAATGTTGCTTGATGGAAGCGAAGATGCAAATCACAAAATACAAAACATGTTATTTTGGGATGTAAATAATGGAATTGCCAGAAGGAGCTGGGCTAGAAATGACGGAGCTGTTTTCGCAATAAAAAAAGCAATGGAAAAAGAACCAAAATTAAAAGTAACTTTACCAAACTTAACTGATGAAAGACTAATTAATTCGTTATTTGAATGAAAAAATTATTTGTTGTTTGTTTTGCAAGTTGTTGTTTGTTAATTTCGTGCTCAAGTAATAATAATTCTAAAACAACTAATAATGCTTCTGAAAGTAATAATTTACCAAAATATGGATATATAGAAGGCAATACTCAAGGAAGCACTTACCATATTAAATATAAAATTAATGGCGATAGTATTAAAAAAGCAGATATTACAGAAATACTTAGTGGAATTGACAAATCATTATCAATTTATATTGACTCGTCAATTGTTTCGAGAATAAATAATAACGACACTGCAGTAAGAACCGACAAATATTTTGAAGATGTTTTTACAATGGCTGATTCTGTTTATAAAATAAGCAATGGCATGTTCGATATAACAGTTGGTCCTTTGGTAAAAGCATGGGGGTTTACGCCAGGAGGTGATAAAAAACATGATGCAAAAAAAATATCACAACTTAAAAGTTTGGTTGGTTTTAATAAGGTAAAACTTGTTAATCATAAATTAATAAAGTCTAACCCTAAAATTTTAATAGACCCCAACGCAATTGCTCAAGGCTATACAGTTGAAGTAATTTCAGATTTTTTACTTTCAAAAGGAATTACTGACTATATGATTGAAATTGGTGGCGAAGTAAAAGTTAAAGGGTTAAATGATAAAAGCGAACCATGGAAAGTAGGGATAGATAAACCGATTTCTGAAAATTTGAATATTGAGCATGAATTACAAACCATTGTTTCTATAACAAATAACTCAATAAACACAAGCGGCAGTTACAGAAAATTTATTGAAGAAAATGGCATAAAATATTCTCACGAAATTAATCCTATAACGGGTTATGCTACACACAGTAATTTATTAAGCGTTACTGTAGTTACGCCAAATTGCGCTTATGCCGATGCAGTTGCCACAGCTATTATGGTTATGGGATTAGATGAAGGTAAAAAGTTTGTTGAAAAACATAAGGAAATTGACGCTTATTTTATTTTTGTAAACAAAAAAGGCGATTTTGAAACTTGGAACACGGCTGGGTTAAACTCAATGATTAATGATTAATGTTCAATGTTTAATGATTACGAATTACGTTTTTTCTACACTCATAACTTATAATTAATCATTATTCTTTTATTCTTTTTGAAATTCTATTTGAGCGTTGTCTTTTAATTTTAGTTTTTGCTGTATAAACGATGTAATACATTACCGGTATCATTATAAGGGTAAGGAAAGTAGCGAAAGCAAGTCCAAAAATAATTGTCCATGCAAGTGGTCCAAAAAACATTACATTATCGCCACCCAAATGTACATGCGGGTTTAAATGCGAAAACAAACTGACAAAATCAATATTTAATCCTATTGCAAGTGGTACAAGTCCAATAATTGTAGCCGATGCGGTTAATAACACAGGGGTAATTCTTGTTTTACCGGCTTCTAATATTGCTTCTTTTGTTTTTAGTCCTCTTTCTTTTAGTACATCGGCAAATTCAACAATTAATATTCCATTCCTAACAACAATCCCACCAAGTGCAACAACTCCTAATCCTGTCATAATAATAGAAATTGTCATGTGGAACATAATAAATCCGAGCAAAACACCAATGATGCTGAATACAACTTCGGATATAATAATTAATGCTTTGCTTATAGAATTAAATTGAGTGATAAGAATAAAGAAAATTAACAATAATGCCAAAACCATAGCTTTTGAAAGGAATGCCATAGTTTCTTGCTGGTCTTCGCGTTCGCCTGTAAGTTTTATATCAATTTTTTCACTTTTCTTAAATCCTGTAAGTGCTTGTGTAACTTTTGCTACCAGTTCGTTAGCGGTGTATCCTGTTTTAACATCTGACGATAAGGTAATTACACGTTTTAAATTATACCTTTTAATTCCTCCAAATGTATTTTGATATTTAATTTTTGCAACAGCTGCAAGCGGAATACTTCGTAACGTTCCGTTAGTTATATCGCGGTATGTAATCCTATGATTTAGCAGTTGGTCAATATTATTGCGGATTTCTTCGGAATATCTTAATTGAACCGGGTACTGGTCTTCGCCATCACGATATTTTGTAATTTCCTTACCAAAAACCGCTGTACGCAATTCCGTTCCAACCTGACCGGTCATAATTCCTTCGCGGTTTGCTCTATCGCGGTCAATATCAATTATTATTTCCGGTTTTCCTTGTTCAAAATCGGATTTTAATAACGCCATTCCGCTTATATTAAGTGAATCAAGATAATGCCTTAAATGTTCAGAAGTTACAATTAATTCATCTATATTGTCACCACTTATTTCTATGTTAACGGGTTTACCTGTTGGCGGTCCCATTTTACCCTTTTCGACCGAAATGGTAGCTCCAGGTATATTTTTTACAGATGCACCTAACAAATCGAGATATGCAGATGTACTTTCACCATTTCTTTTAGAAAATTCAACAAAATTTATAGTTATTTTAGCAAGGTTTGGCGAGTTTTTTAAATCGAACATTTCGTTTGATGCTCCAAGTGCAACATTTGTAATTACTGATTCTACAATCGGATTATTTTTGCCAATAGTTTCGTAAACTTTCTTTTCTACAATAGATGCAACCGAATCAGTTACATTTACACTTGTTCCAACGGGCATTTTAACCATAATAAATAAACTATTAGGCTCGTTATTTGGAAAAAACACAATTTGCGGTTTAGTAATATTAGTTAATACTATTGTGAAAAAGAATAATAACACTAATCCTGTTAATAAATAATATGGATTACGTTTTTTAATTGACCATGAGAGTAAATTTTTATATCGTGTTAAAATATTTGGAATAACTTTATTCTGAAATTTAAGAATAACAAACTGTCCCCAAAACATGTGGAATATATATAAAATAGCAATAAAGACAACGAAATTAGCTAATCCAATTTGGCTAAAAGCATATAATACAATTGCTAATGTTAAGATAATGAATGCATTTTTAAATATTTTTTTAGGAACAAGTTTTTCTACATCATTATTGTGTTTCATAAAACGAACTGCAAAAACAGGATTAATTATATAAGCCACAAATAACGATGCAGTTAAAGTAATAATTAAAGTAGCCGGAATAAAGTGCATAAATTTACCAACAGTGCCGGGCCAAAATAACAAAGGGAAAAATGGAGCAAGAGTTGTAAGCGTTCCCGAAAGAATTGGAACAAATACTTCACCCGCCGCTATTTTTGCGGCATGACTAATATCAAGACTGCCTTTGCCTTGCTGAAATATTCTGTGCGTATTTTCAATTACAACTATTGCATCGTCAACAACAATACCGAGTGCAAAAATAAATGAGAACATAACAAGCATGTTCATAGTAAAATCGAAACCAGGCATAACAATATACGCAATTGCCATGGATAATGGAACTGCTAAACCTACAAAAACCGCATTTGTTAAACCCATAAAAAACATTAAAATAATGGTTACTAAAATAAATCCAATTATTATGGTGTTATTCAAATCAGCAAGTGTAGTACGAGTTAAATGTGATTGGTCGCCTGTTATATTTATTGTTAAATCTGAAGGTAATTTGTTTTTTTGCAAATCAACAAGAATATCTTTTATCTTGTCGCTTGCATCGAGCAGATTTTGTCCGCTTTTTTTAATAATATTAAGTGTTATAACATTATTCTTATTTAATCGTGCATAACTTTCCTGTTTTTTAAATGAATCGGCAACTTCGGCAATATCGCTAAGTGCAATTAATGCACCCGAACTACTTTTAAAATGTATTCTACGGAGAGTTTCTACGTCTTTAAATTCACCGGTAATCCTAATAGCTCTATTCATTCCTTGCAAATCTATAGTTCCGCCGGAAATAGTAATGTTTTCGGAAGAAATAGCTCTATCTATATCGGTAAATGTACAACCTGCCATTTGCATTTTGTACATATCAACATTAATTTGAATTTCTCTTTCGAGAGCTCCAACTATATCAACACGGGTAATTTCTTTTAACGACTCTATCCTGTCTTGAAGCAAGTCGGCATATTTTTTCAATTTATCTATCGGATAATTTCCCGAAATATTCAGATACATTATAGGAATTTCCGAAATATCAATATCCATTACACTTGGGTCGGTTTTTAAGTCGTTGGGTAATGTTGATTTTGTTTTATCAACAGCATCTTTTACCTTTTGTTTTGCTTGTGCTACGTCAATCCCGGAATTAAACTCAACTACAATTACAGAAAAATCCTGAATACTGTTACTATTTATTTTTTTAACTCCGTTTATTGATTTTATATTTTTTTCAATTGGTCGAGTAACAAGGTTTTCCATGTCTGTTGGTGAAGTTCCCGGATAAATTGTGTTTACAATAATTGTAGGAATTATTATTTCGGGAAATTGCTCTTTGGGTATTGTGTAATAATTCCAAATACCGAAAATGCTTATTATAAAGACAAGCACATAAATGCTCATTTTATTATCAATAGACCAACTAGTTGGTTTAAATTCTTTTATTTTGTTATTTTTCATTTTTTACAAGTTAATGTAATAATACATTTAATTAACACATCCACTAAAGACTATAATTCCACTACTTTACCTTCTTGTAAATCGTATAAGTTTGACGTTAATAATATATCGCCTTCGGTTATTCCGGAAAGTATTTCTGTTAGCCCATTATAATTTTTACCTTGTGTTACAGCTTTTTTTACAACTAAATAACCTTTTGTTTGTTTTTTTACAGTCCAAACAAATTGCCCTTTTGAGTCGTTTTGTATTAGATTTACAGGAATAACAAAAGCATTATTATTGATATAATCAAGTATTTTCATAATTGTTATCATATTAACTCTATATTCAATATCGCCAGGTTTTAAGTACGATTCGATTGTAAATGTTCTATTAACAGGATTAATAAAACGACTTGTAAAATCTATTTTTGCTGAAAATTCTTTATTATCATCGGGAAAACTAATTTTTACTTCGTTACCTTTTTTGATGCTTGTTGCATAAGATTCCGAAACTTCTGAAACAACTTTAACCATATTAAAATTAATCACCCTAAAGGCAACTATGCCGGGTGCCATGCTTTGACCGACTTTAATTGGAGACTCTTCGATAGTACCGCTGATAGGTGATTCGATTTTATACATATCTATCTGCTCCTTAATAGTTTTAATGTGGTTCTGCATACTTTCGTAATTGTTTTTAGCAGATAAGTATTGAACTTCGCTACCAATTTTTTGGTCCCATAAAGCTTTTTGTTTTTCGTATAAATCTTTCATAAACGCCAACGAAGTATTAAGTTCTTCGAGAGTTTGCAACATTACTTGTGCATCTAATTCGGCTAAAACCTGTCCCTGTTGAACAGCATCGCCTTCTTTTACATAAACTTTTGTAACAACTCCAATAGTTTTTGAAGTTGCAATAACATTTTCGGAACCATCAATTTTGCCCTGCACCTCAATATAATGACTAAATGTACTCTTCTTTATTTCCATAAAAGCAATTTTCGTTGAACTTGCTGTAATACTAGTATCACCATTTTTTTTAAGTTCATTATTGATACTCTGAATTTCGTTTCCAAGTTTTTCGTATTCTGATTTTAATTTTTCGAGTTTAGCTTTTTTATCTTCTTTACAAGCTGCAAACATTATTACAGTTACAATTATAACTAATCCTATTTTTTTCATTTTATTATTTATTTTTAATTTCTCGATTTATATTCTGTTTTTCTACTGCTCAAATCTTCAAGGTCTCTGCCCACTCATACTCGAAAACCTTGAAGATTATCTTCACCATTTTATGTTTATTTATTAATATTTAAAAGTTTTTCCATTTTTGCTTTTGCATTAAGCATTTCGAGCATAGCACTAAAATAATTTGTTTGAGCTTGCAGATATTGGTTCTGAACTTGAGTAATTTCTATACTTGACGATACTCCTTCTTTATATTTTATTAAAGTTCGGTTCTGAATTTTTTCTGATAGAGCTAAATTTTCTTTACTCGTTTTATATTTTTCTAAAGCATTTATTAAATCCATTTTAGAACGTTGATAATCTAATATTAACCCTTGCGATGCTTGTTCTTTTGAGATAAGAGTTTTATCAAGCTGAATTTTTGCTTGCTGAATTTTTGAGTGTTTCATTCCACTACTAAAAATCGGAATATTAACAGCCACGCCTATAATATCGGGAGGAGTAAATGAAAAAGAATTTTTGTTGAAATTTTTGTCATGTGTGTAAAATGCAGCAATATCGGGCAAATAAGTTGATTGATTGTATTTTACATTAAGCTCCGATAATCTTTTTTGACTTTCCAACAACATTATTTCAGGAGTATTAGCAATTTCAAATGGTTTAATTAAAAGTTCCTGCACTTTACTTTCCTCAACAAAATTCGAAATGTTATTGGTTAATTCTAAATTTGAATTGACGTCTAATCCTATTTGAAACTTTAATAAATTAGTTGCAATTTCGGTTTGTCGAGCTAACATTTTTCGTGTATTATCTATATTGCTCAATGTTATTGTTAATTGGTCAAGGTCTGTTTCTTCGATAAAACCTTGTTTGTTCATTTGCTCCATATCGTTATGAAGTTTTTTTGTGTTATTATAAGTAGTATCAAGAAACTTAGTGTTTTCCTGAGCAATTAAAACAAGAAAATAAGCACTTGTAACATTTTGTTTTAAATCGTTTTCCGATTTAGTTATAGAAATTTCCGATAAACTTTTAAATGTTTTTGCAGTTTGTAATCCGACAATATAAGCTCCACTAAATATTAATTGTGTTGCAGTAATATCAAGTGTGGAACCCCATTTCAAGTCTTTTTCACTTACTGCTTGGGGGGTGCCTGGATTTGGAATATAACCAAAACCATGACCGGGAGATAAAGCATTAAGTGTCTGGTCGGCTCCATACATCCATGTTCCCAAACTGCTTAAACTCGAAAATTCTTTAATATTATCTGGTACAGTTAACATATAAGAATAACTATACTTTGCACTAACTTGAGGCAAGCCAATTGAAGTTGTTTCCCAAATTTTCTTTTTTGCCAATTCCAAATCGAACTGGGCATTTTTGGTTAATGGACTATTTTTAATTGCATATTCCTGAGCATCTTTTAAGCTCATTTTAAACAAACTGTCGTTCTGAGCATTAATTTGAATATTAATAGATAAAATTAATAACAGTATGCCTGATAATTTAAACATTTTATTCATTTTTCAATTCTTTTTCTAAAATTTTAATTCCTTCTTGAGTTGCAATTCCTCTTACATGATAAATAATTAGTTCGCGATGAGTACTTTTTTCAAGTAATTCTTCGCGGGTAAAAACTTCTGATTGTTGCATACCAAATAATCGCGAAACATGAAGCTTTGCAATAAACTCAGGATTTATATCATTTCTGTAAACTTTTTCTTTTATTCCACGGTTCAAGTTGGCAAGAATATGAGAATACATGTTTTCTATTACTTTTGCTTTGTGTTTTTCATAAATAGGGAAATGATATTTTTTCAAATCAAAGTCAACATTGGGATTGTAGTTTTTTAACTTTTCACTGAAATATTTATTAATCAAAAATAATTCATGAATTGCGTTTTGAGCAGTACTTAGAATTTTGCAAAGTTCTTTTAATACATTTTTTCTTTCAAATTCAAAAACCTGACTTACCATGTCATCTTTATCTGTAAAATGCTCGTAAAGTGTTTTTTTTGAGATGCCAAGCTCGCGGCTAACATCGTCCATTGTTACACTCTTTATACCATATTTATTGTATAAATTGCAAACACGGCTTAAAATATTAGATTTCTCATTTTCCATGGGGGCAAAAATAACAAATAAATACACGGGAAACTATTTTTGTGTAAATAGTTTTTTAAGTTTAACAAAATTTAACTCTACCATTATAGCATGAATTATCACATAGTTATAATGCAACTTAAGCAAACTAGATTTTTTGTTTCGAGAAATGAAGGAAAAAAAAGTAAATTAATGTTTTATTCCGAATCTAAATCGTAATTCCTGAATTTCTTACTATAAATTATTTATCGTTATTTAATGCACTATTATAAATTTGGTTCAATTTATTTTTTAGACTTTTTGGTGATATAATCTTGAGTTCATCAGAATGTGATAAAAGTTCTCTAACAAAATCATGGGTAATATAAATGAACAATTGAATACGACATTCCTTTTCGTTGTCAATAAGAACTTTTTGGGATTCGTGTAATGGAAGTGATTTTATATATTTACCCTTCAAAGGCGTAAAGGATAAAACCACTTTTTCCGGTTTTTGATTTTCAGGCATTACAATGCCAAAACAAGATTTGAAAAAAGTTTTTACATTAAAATCTTCAGGTAAAGTAAATTTTTCTTTTGTGAGTTCTACATCATATATGCGATCTAAACCAAAAGTTTTAATTGTTTTTGAGTTTTTATCTTTTGCTATTAAATACCATCTTCCGCGAAATTCTTTTAATCCCAGAGGGTCTACTAATCTTTTATTTGGTTCAGCATCCCAGAATTTCTTGTGTGTTATATTAATAACAAGTCGTTTTTTGATAGCATGAATAAATCCATAAATATTTTCTGTTCCACCACCGTGTTTTTCCGGATGAATATATAAAGAAAGGTCATTTGTTATTTTTAAAGCGTTTAGTATATCAAATGCCTCAAACATTCTGGGTTGCATTTCATCCGCTCCATCATATTGAATGTAATATTTATGATAAGAATTACATTTTATTTCTACATCAAAAATTGAAAATATATCCTTTATATCTCGCTGAAATGTTCTTAATGTTATATTCAAATCATCACCTGTAATTTCCGATTTTCGTTTTAAATAATCACTAATTTCCTCAAAACTTGCTTCTTTATTATTACGAAGTTTTTCAGT
>JAVHRE010000361.1:0-11725 GCA_036171495.1 Bacteroidales bacterium | reverse complement strand
TAAATATGAAAATTCTGTAACCTAATGTATTACCGCGTGTTTTACCTTTCCAGGTTACCACTAATTAGTTTTAAGATTAACAGTTTTAAAAATGTAATTATATAAATCGTCAAGCGTGCGAACTTCAACCATTTCTTCGCCTTTAACTTTAAATTGAAATTCCTTTTCAACTACAACAGCAATATCAACAAAATCTAAACTTTCTAAACCAAGGTCATCTTTTAAACGTGCTTCGGGCTTTATTTGCTCTGGGTTTAATTCAAACTCTTCTATTAAAAAATTATTTATTATTTTAATCACCTCTTCTTTTACCATAAAATAAATTTTTTTGCAAATATAGACTATTTTTAATTTTTTTTAAATTTTATCAAATTTATTATTTACACAATTCTATTATGCCATTAATTATCAGCATATTAACAATATGACTTGATTTAATTTAATTGTTGATAAATTCAAAAAACATATATAAATTTGCTACTTTTGTGAAAAATAAAATTTTGAATACGGAATTTTTTATAGCAAAGCGATTAATGACTGGCAAAGGTAATGGAAATCGTATTTCGCGACCAATAGTAACTATTGCAGTTGTGGGCATTGCTTTAGGTTTAGCTGTAATGATAATTTCTGTTGCAATAGTTCAAGGTTTTAAATCGGAAATAAGAAATAAAGTTTTTGGCTTTGGTTCACATATTCAAATAGTTAACTACGATTCAAACTATTCTTATGAAACAAACCCTATTAATAAAGAGCAAAGTTTTTTGCCAGATTTAAAAAAAATTGAAGGAGTAACTCATGTTCAGGTGTATGCAACAAAACCGGGTATTATAAAAACCAAAGACAATGTTCAAGGTGTTATAATAAAGGGAATAAGTACTGATTTTGATTGGACTTTTTTTGATAAATATATGCTTGCCGGCTCACACTTTACTTTGTCTGATACAATAAAAAGTAATAATGTGGTTATTTCCGAAAAGCTATCATCACTATTAAACTTAAAAGTTGGCGATAATTTGCCAATGTATTTTATTCAAGAACCACCGCGAATGCGAAAATTTAAAATTTCGGGCATTTATCAAACATATATGGAAGAGTTTGATAAAATATTTGTTATTGCAGATATTCGTCATATACAGAAACTTAACGATTGGGATGAAAATAAAATTTCGGGCTTTGAAATTACGATTAACGATTTTGATAATTTGAATACCATTGCTAATCAGGTGTTTGATATTGCTGGCACTAAAATTCAGCCCGATGGCGGAAAGTTGCGCATTCAAACAATTATTGAAAAATATCCTTATATTTTCGATTGGATTGGATTGTTTAATACAAATTTATGGGTTATTTTAATTCTAATGATTATAGTTGCTGGTTTTAATATGGTTTCGGGTTTGCTAATTATGATTTTAGAAAGAACAAGTATGATTGGCATATTAAAAGCAATTGGTGCTAAGGATTTTAGTATAAGAAAAATTTTTCTTTATAATGGTGCATTTTTAATAAGCAGAGGCATGATTTGGGGAAATATTATCGGAATTGGACTTTGTGTAATTCAATATTATTTTAAAATATTTTCGCTCGACCAGGAATCGTATTATATTGAATATGTTCCTATTTCGTTAAATGTAACACAATTAATATTTTTAAACATTGGTTCAATGTTAGTTACATTTATTATGCTAATAATTCCTTCAATGGTAATTTCACATATTAGACCAATTAATGCAATAAAATTCAATTAAGTATGGATGATTTACGTTTAAATAAAGTTTCAAGATTAGTTCAAAAAGAATTAAGCGAAATTTTTCAGAGAGATGGTATTACATCTTATAATGGAAATTTAATTTCGGTAACAACGGTTAGAATGAGTTCTGACCTTGCTTTAGCTAAAGTTTATTTAAGTATTTTTACACCAAAAGGCAGAGAAAATGCTTTTAACATAATAAATGAAAATAAAAAAGCTATAAGGTTTCAATTAGGTAAAAAAATTAAAAATCAGGTTAAAGCAATTCCCGAATTAGCTTTTTTTATTGACGATTCTATTGAGTATGCCAACCGAATTGATGAACTTTTAAAGAAATAACATTACATTGAAATAAATAGAAATAACGTAACTATTCAGCTCCTGTTCTTTTTAGCCACAGACTATACCAATTTTTAAAAATATTTCATTGTTAAATTGTTTCATTGTTAAAAAATAAAAATTATGGCAAAAAAATATTTACAACTCAATGATATTAATGCTTACAAAACCGCTTTTAATTTGAGTAACTTTGTTTGGGATGTAGTTATTAAATGGGATTATTTTGCAAAAAATACAGTTGGCGAACAATTTGTTACAGCAATGGATTCTATTTCGGCCAACATTGCAGAGGGTTTTGGCAGATATTCTAAAAAAGATAAGGTAAAATTTTATCGTTATAGCAATGGTTCTTTGAAAGAGTGCTTTGATTGGAACCAAAAGTCAAATTGCGAAAACCCTCAAGGTTTAACCGAGCTAAAGCCATTGCAAAACCTTGAGGGTTTAACCGTGAGGAGTATGATTATATTTTCCTAGAACTTCAAAAACTTCCAAAAGAACTCAACCAACTTATACAGTTCACAAATCAAAAATTAGCAATTTAACAATAAAGCAATGAAACAATTTATATTTACTTTTGATGCTGAATAGTAACGAAATAATTTAATAACCCAATAATAAAATTTAAGAGATAAAAAAAATGCACTTAAAATACTTCATAGCAAAACGTTACCTCTTTTCAAAAAAATCTACTAATGTAATTAATGTTATTTCGGCAATTACAGTAATTGGTATAGCAATTGGCACAATGGCACTTGTAGTTGTATTATCTATTTTCAACGGACTTGAATCACTTATCGTAAATCGTTTTAATTCATTCGACCCCGATTTAAAAATTATACCTGTTATAGGTAAAACATTTATTCCAGATAGCACTAAATTACAAACACTTACAAATATGCAAGGTGTTAAAATGTTTTCCGAATCTATTGAAGAAAATGCGCTAATTCGCTACGAAAACATTTATCATCCATTTATAATTAAAGGCGTTAGTACTTCATATCCGTTAATGACAGGTATTGACACAATGATTGTAAACGGGCATTTTATGTTAGAATATCAAAACAATCCCGTAGCAGTAATTGGAATGGGGGTTTCGTCGTATCTTTCTGTGAGTCTTAATTTTGTATCTCCATTAAAAATCTATATTCCTAAACGAACTTCTGGTTTTACTGACGACCCCGAAAAAGCTTTCAATATTAAAACTATTTATCCTGTTGGTGTTTATGGCATTGACCCCGAAGTTGACCAATATGTTATTGTTCCAATTAATTTTGCCCGCGAAATGTTGGAATACAAAAAAGAGGTAACGGCATTAGAAATTAAATTAAAACCGGGAGCAAACTCAAAATCAATTGAACGTGAAATTCAAAAGATTTTTGGGAACTCTGTTAGTGTTAAAAACCGATTTGAGCAGCACGAAGTTATTTATAAAATTATGAAATCGGAGAAAGTTATTGTATTTCTTATACTTGCCTTTATTCTTTTAGTTGCGTCATTTAACATTATTGGTTCAATTACAATGTTAGTTATTGAAAAAAAAGAAGATATAAGAACTTTGCAAAGTATGGGAATGACAATGCCGGAAGTACGAAAATTGTTTTTATTGGAAGGATGGCTAATATCAATAATAGGTGCGATGTTAGGACTATTTTTAGGGGCAATTATTTGTGTTTTGCAACAAAAATTTGGAATTATTCCTATGCAAGGTAGCACTCCTGGAGCTTTTATTGTAAATGTATATCCTGTAGAAATGAGATTATTGGATTTTGTTGTTACTTTTTTAACTGTTCTTTTTATTGGTTCCATTGCCTCACGCTTCCCTGTTCATTACATTACCCGACGTTATATTAGCGAAGAAATTTATGATTAATGACTTGTTATTAACAGTGAAAAATGAAAAGTGAAAAGTTAGAAGTAAAACAATGAACTTTTTTGAACATTAAACATTAACCATTGTTAATTCATGTTTATTAATATTTAACTTAAACGTACAAACTATTTACAATTATTTTAACTTTGAAAAATTAATATTTACAATTATGATTAAACTCTTTTTAATTTCTATATTGTCGTTATTATTGACTTCTAATACGTTTTCACAAGAAAAAAAGTACAAAGCGTTATGCATAGCATTTTATAATCTTGAGAATTTTTTCGATACAATTGACGACCCGAACAAAAATGATGAAGAATTTTTGCCTGACGGTAAATATCATTGGGATACAAAAAAATATAAAACCAAAATTGAGCACATGTCTGAAGTGATAAGTCAAATTGGCGATGAAATTCAGGCAAAAGGTCCAGTTGTTATTGGAGTTAGCGAAGTAGAAAGCAAAAGTGTTCTCGAAGATTTAATTGCATCGCCAGCATTGGCACCTTTAAATTATGGATACGTTTTAATTAAAGGTCCCGATAAACGGGGAATTAATGTAGGATTTTTATATCAGAAAAAATATTTCATCGTAACAAATACACGTTCAGCAACACTTCGTATTCCCGGTAAAACTGATTGGGCTACACGTGACCAATTAGTGATTACAGGCAAACTTGAAGGCGAAAAAGTTGATTTTATTGTTAACCACTGGCCTTCACGTAGTGGTGGCGAAAAACGAAGTGCACCATTAAGGAATGCTGCTGCAGACCTTTGCAAATCGCTTGCCGATTCTATATATAAATCTGACCCAAATGCGAAAATTATTATAATGGGCGATTTAAACGACGACCCTACAAATAAAAGTCTTACCCAACACTTAAAAGTAAAAGGAAACGCTGAAGAAGTTAAAGCAGGCGACCTTTTTGACCCTATGTACAACATGTTTAAAAAAGATGGAATTGGTAGTTTAGCATATAGAGATAAATGGGATTTATTTGACCAAATAATTGTTTCGCAGCCATTTTTAGAACAAGATAAATCATCGTATCGTTTTTTACATGCAAGGGTTTTCAATAAAAACTTTTTAGTTCAAAAAGATGGTGCTTTTGCAGGTTACCCTTTTAGAACTTATGTTGGCGATACTTGGATGGGTGGCTACAGCGACCATTTTCCATCATATATTATTTTAGTGAAAGAAAAATAATTCTTTTTCTCACAGGTTTAATAGTTTTTATATTGTGTTAGTCTTTGAGTGCCTCAGACTGATTGTGCATTAGATTATTGTTCTCGGTCATGTTGAGGTTCTCGAAACATGACTTTACCAACTTAAAAATAAATTTACTGTTTAATAAACTTATAGTTATTTACTTCGTTATTTATTATTATTATTAAATAATAAAGCCCTGCATTTAATTGAGAAACATCAATTTGTATTTTGTCATCTTTAATATTATAAGAACAGCTAACCTGTTTACCATCAAAAGAAATTAATTGTATTTTAGAAATTTTAATAATTCCGCTTTCAATCTTAACAAAAAGATTGTTTTTTGCCGGGTTTGGATAAACAAATATGTTATTATTATTCAATTTGTTGATTCCGGTTATTGAATTAATTTTAATCCAAATTGGGTTTGTATAACTATTAAAAACATCGAAATTTTTTCGGTAAACCGAAGATAAGCTACCATAATTTTTGATAGTTGTTAATTGCGTCCTTAAATAAAAATATTTATTATTTTGAATTCCACTTGGGAAAAGCTGTTGCAACAATGAATTTAAGCTAATTTGGAAACTTCCTGTATTTATTGGAATTGAAACAGAAACTTCACCATTTTCGGTACCACAAAAAAGTAAAATTTCGTTAACAGAACCAAATTCGGGAGTAGTAACAACGTCAAAATTTAAAAACCAATTTGTTAAGTCAGATAAATTAATAATTGCATCATCACTTGATAAAATATTATTACCGCTGTTATTTGTTAAAACAGTATTAATAATTGGACCCGAAGATAAAATACAATGTCCATTTTTTAATGCTTCTAAAATATTTTTTCCGTTTAATCCCATTCCTTGCGGACAATAAACCAAAGTTGATAATCGTCCAATTGCATTATCGTTAACATTACCGGTAACTCCTCCGGTTAAATCTGTGTTAGAATAATTAAACGAACCATGAGCATCGCTTCCGGCTTCCATAAAAAATTTCCAATGTTGTAGCAATGAATCCTGGTTTTTTTGAATTAAACTTCGTTTTAGAATTGCTTTATAAACATCTAAATTTTGATTAAATCTGTAATCGTGCGACATCGGGTCGGTAAAAGCTAATTCCGAAAAACCATTAATACCACTATCGTACATTGCATTCCAAGGGTTATTTTCGCCATCGGTACAACTAATAGTATTTCTTAAATTCCACAATTCTAATCCTTTTAAATAAGGCGAAAACATATTTGAATCGGAGCTTGAAAAAATATCTGAATTTGAATTTAAATCATTGCAAATCACTGTTCCCATTGAAGGATGTGGCGAGCCGTTTAATGGAAAAATTGTGTCGGACAAATTCCAAACGCTACCATTAACTACAACAGATAATTTATCGTCTTCGGCAAAAGGATGAGCCGCATAACACATTGCATTATATTTTTTTAAAGAATCGAGCATCATGTTAATATTTACCGATGAAGATTGTGTGTCGCCATTCCCATCGCCAATATATGGAAGCGAAAATGGAGCATAAGAATTTGGGTAAATGAGTGCATGAACTGTATTTCCTGCAGAATTATTTACCGACATTTCCATTCCACGAATAAGCACCATTGAACTGTCTTGTGAATTTAAACTTGCAACTGCATTTCCTAATCTGCTCCAATTATCACTCATGCTTACGCCATAATTATCGAAATCGCAGCTATGGTCGGTTGTTGTTAGCCAATTAAGTCCGGTTAATGCTCCATAATATTTTACAGCATCGGGAGGCAAACCATTTTCGGCTAAATTTTGTGTAAAAAAAGTGTGATAATGCGTATCGCCTCTGTACCAATTGTTTAAAACGGGTAATGAATAATCGCTTCTAAAAATGCGCAAGTAAACATATTGGTCGGTTTCGTAATCCAAACCAAAAGTAACTTCTACGTCAATTATGTCATTAAAATTCTGCAAATATTCGGGTGGAATAACAAAGGTAAAATAAAAATATCTGTTTGTGATATCAACATAAGGCACAGGAGGAATCCACCAATTTGTGTCGGAAGTAAAAGTAATTGTATGTGAAGAACTTGAAGTTGGTAAACCATTATCAACCGACTGGCTACCCCAAGCTGCATCATCAAAAGATTTATGTTTAAAAAGTGATAAAAATTGCAATTGGTTATAACTATCAAACAATATTGGTTGATTAAATGAAACATCTGTAGCGTTTTTTAATTTTATATCAATATAAGCAAGTTCATTGTTGCAACCGCTACATTCCGATTCGTGAATATAAATATATACCGGTAAAGATGCCAAACTGCCATTACTATTAAGTTTTTTAATTCTATAAGGAGCATCAGCAAAAAGTTCAGAACCTAATGTATTATTCTGTTTGGTAACATTTTGTGAAGTTAAGTTTAATGCGGATAGAAAAAAAAACAATATCAATATTAAGCGAATTGACATGGTATTTATTTTTTATTTGTTAAAGCAAATATACGGAATAAATAACAAATAATTATGTTTAAAGTCATAATAAATCGTAAACGTTAAAAACTCGGTTAATAATCTATTAATTTATATTTTAAAAAAATCTAACAAAATCTTATATTTGTTTTTTATTAAATTCACCGAATAGTGAAAATAAAATTTATTTATGGAAAAAGTTAGATTGTCGGTTTTAGGTTTATCGTATAGCGAAACACAATCGGGTGCTTATGCTCTTGTGCTTGCCGAAGAAGGCGGCGAAAGACGCATCCCAATAATAATTGGAGCATTTGAAGCACAAGCAATTGCAATTGAGTTAGAAGGATTAAAACCACCACGTCCACTTACTCACGATTTGTTTTTACAATTTGCAACTGCATTTAATATAAAATTAAAAGAAGTTAACATTTTTAAACTTGAGGAAGGAGTGTTTTTCTCAAATCTTGTTTTTAGTTTTGCTCAAAATGTTGTTATTGTTGATTCGCGTACTTCCGATGCTATTGCATTAGCACTTCGTTTTAAATGTCCAATTTATACTACAAAACAAGTAATAGAAAAAGCCGGAATTGTTATTGAATTTAGTAAAGATGCTGATAGCGAAAAAGATAAAGAACCAATTAACGATATTGAGTTAAACAAAGCATCAGAAAAATTGAAATCGAACAAATCGCCTTATTCTAAATACAGCATTAAAGAACTTGAAGCTATGCTCAAAGAAGCTGTTCGCGATGAAAATTACGAAAAAGCTTCGCATATAAGAGACGAAATAAACAGAAGAAAGAAAGATTAATCATTTTTTAATAACTGATGTTACGCAAAAGTAAATATGCCCCAAGTCCCAAATTCAAAGGATAAAAACAACTTTATTCAACTTTTTTACCTTGAGTCTTGGAATTTGAATCTTAAAATTTGGAACTTGGGTCTTTTTCTTGCTCTTGAGACTTTGGTCTTGAAATTTGGGACTTGGAACTTTTAATTTATTTGCTTAAGGTGAATTAATAATTTAAAAAAATATGGGATTAAAATTGCGTCTTACTTTGATGAATTTTTTGCAATTCTTTATTTGGGGCTCTTGGCTAATCTCCATTGGGAGATTTTGGTTTGACTATAAACTATGGTCAAATACAGAATTTGGAATTATTTTCTCTACTATGGGAATTGCATCATTATTTATGCCCGCTATTGCAGGCATTATTGCCGATAGATGGCTAAATGCTGAGAAACTCTATAGCATCTTCCACATTTGTGGAGCAATTGTACTTTTCCTCCTGCCTCAAATAAATAATCCTATTTCGTTTTTCTGGGTCATGTTGTTGAATATGATATTTTATATGCCAACCATAGCTCTTGCCATTACTGTTTCATATTCTACCATGAAAAGCAAAGGAATGGATATTGTGAAAGAATATCCTCCTATCCGGGTATGGGGAACAGTTGGGTTTATTGTTGCACTTTGGATAATTAATATTTTTAAATGGGGGGCATCACCAAATCAATTTTATCTTGCTTCGGCATCATCTTTATTTCTTGGAATTTATTCTTTCACAATGCCAAAGTGTCCACCGCTTGGCAAAGGACATCAAAAATCGTTTATCAACACACTTGGACTGAATGCATTTAAACTATTTAAAAGCTATAAAATGGCAATGTTTTTCATTTTTGCCATGTTGTTGGGTGCTTCATTACAATTGACCAATGCTTATGGAGATACTTTTATCAGTGATTTTTCCAAAAACCCTTTATATAAAGATGCGTTTGCAGTGAAATATTCAGAGATTATCATGTCAATATCACAGATTTCTGAAACTTTGTTCATATTAGCAATCCCGTTTTTTCTTAAAAGGTTTGGAATTAAAAAAGTTATGCTGATGAGTATGTTTGCATGGGTATTACGTTTCGGGCTTTTTGGTTATGGTAATCCTACAGACGGAATATGGATGATTATTCTTTCATGTATCATTTACGGAATGGCTTTTGATTTTTTCAACATTTCAGGTTCAATTTATGTTGAAACACAGAGTGAACCAACAATCAGGGCAAGCGCCCAAGGACTTTTTATGATGATGACAAATGGTATTGGTGCTGTTTCTGGTAGTCTTTTAAGTGGGATTATTATACAAAAGTTTTTTGTTCACGATGGTGTTAAAAATTGGCATGGGATATGGTTGGCATTTGCTGCTTATTCATTAGTTGTAGCAGTGCTTTTTGCGATACTTTTTAAGCACAAACACATCCCAAATGAAGTAAGTACCCAATCATTAAAACATTAAAATGAAGCAATATCTCGATTTACTTACTCATGTATTAAAAAACGGCAATCTTAAAGAAGACCGCACAGGAACAGGAACTCGCAGCGTTTTTGGCTATCAGATGAGATTTAATTTAGCCGATGGATTTCCACTTGTAACAACTAAAAAAGTACATTTAAAATCTATAATTTACGAGTTGTTATGGTTTTTAACCGGTGATACAAACATTAAATATTTAAATGATAACGGAGTTAATATTTGGAACGAATGGGCTGATATGAACGGCGAACTTGGTCCGGTTTACGGACATCAATGGCGTTCGTGGAAAGCGAACAATGGCGAAACAATTGACCAAATTTCGCAAGTTGTTGGAGCAATTAAAAACAACCCCGATTCACGAAGATTAATTGTTAGTGCTTGGAATGTTGGCGAAATAAATAATATGGCTTTACCGCCGTGCCACTTGCTTTTTCAGTTTTATGTGACCCCACCCGACCTCTCCAAAGGGGAGGAGAAAAGCAAATTATCGTGCCAGCTTTACCAACGAAGTGCCGATTTATTTCTTGGCGTACCTTTTAATATTGCTTCGTATGCTTTGTTAACCATGATGCTCGCTCAGGTTTGTGATTTAAAACCAGGAGATTTTGTTCATACTTTGGGCGATGCTCATATTTATAAAAACCACGTTGAGCAAGTAAAACTACAACTTTCGCGAACTCTTAAACCATTGCCAAAAATGAAAATCAATCCTCACGTTAAAAATATTTTTAGTTTTAAATATTCCGATTTTACCCTCGAAGGTTATAACCCGCACCCTGCAATTAAAGGTGAAGTAGCGGTATAACTGGTGTTTGCAAGAAAACGCCAAACACTGAGTTTTCTTTCTGGCACTACATAATTAACAATACCGAATTTAATTTGCCATATAAGTTTTAATAATCCTCCTAAAAAGACACGATGGAATAACTTTTTTAAAAAACAATAATGTTTTTGCTTGAATTCCAACAGGATAATGCATTTTGTTGCATTTTGAATTAGCTGCTTTAAAAATAATCTTTGCTACCGAAATTGGTAAAAGTCCGTTATTTCCCGATTTATTAATCTGTTGTAAAGCTGGGATTATAAAATTATCGTAATCTTTAATTTGCGAATTTTCGAGAATATCCATAGAGCGACCATAAAAATCAGTTTTTATTGGTCCGGGTTCTACAATTTTAACCTTTATATTAAACTGATTTAATTCGTATTGTAATGCCTCACTATATCCCTCAACAGCAAATTTTGTAGAATTGTATAAGCTAAAAGTCGGGAGAGCAATATGTCCGGCAATCGAAGCAATATTTATAATTGCACCTTGTTTTTTTTGACGAAAATGTGGTAAAATTGCTCTTGTAACATTCATCAAACCAAAAACATTTACGTCAAATTGCTTTTTTATTTGTTCTTGTGATGCACATTCAAAAGCTCCTGCTGCAGCATATCCGGCATTGTTTACAATTACATCAATTGAACCAAAAGTTTTTGTGGTTGAATCTATAACAGTTGTAATACTTTCATAGTCACTTACATCAAGAGTAAACTTTTTGATATTAGAAAAATCACTAAAATCGGCAGAATTTATATTTCGCATTGTGGCAGCAACATTCCATTTTTTTTTGGCAAAATATATTGCTGTTTCTTTGCCTATTCCCGAAGAGCATCCTGTAATTAATACTGTTTTCATTTTAAAATTTTAATTGCAAAGTTGCAATATTTTTTTTTGTATTTATAATAATGACAACATTCATGTTTTATACCGAACCGACATCAAGTAATAAAAATTATCCCGCTTAGGCGCAT
>JAVHRE010000360.1:0-11743 GCA_036171495.1 Bacteroidales bacterium | reverse complement strand
AAAAAAATCAGAACTTAAACCCAAAAGTAGCTAAAACTTTTATATTTGAATATTTAATATCTGCTGCGGGAACTGAAACAATATACGGGTCGTATAAGAAATATTTTTCAGATGAAACTGAATAATTAAAAGCCATATCAAAATAAAAATTATTATTTCTAATACCAAAACCTGCATTATATGATGAGTATGTTGCATTTTCGTTAATATGTCCTTTTTTATATGGACTGCCATATAAGCCATAACCTGCTCTAAAACTTAAAGGTCCATATTTAATTTCGCCACCAATCTTTATATTACCTGTTGCAGTATATTCATTTGCAATAGCATTATTTTCGTTATCAAAGGGATAATCATCAGCACGTAATCTGGCAGTTGTATAATCAACATATTCATATTCAATACCTAATAATGCAAATTTACCAAAAACAAAGCCTAAACTACCTATGGCACGAAATGGTGATGTTAGTTGGTAATCATAAGTGCCGGCAGGTGATTTGTTTATTAAACCATCGCCGTGAAGTGAATCAGAAAATGATGATTGCATAGAACTGCTATATTCATCATGTAAATTATAAAATGTTGGCGAATGAATTGCTGCACCAATTCTAATCCAATCGGTTGGGCGAAATATTAATCCAAATTTAAAGTTAAACCCCGAACCTGTAGTTTTTAAATTATTAATATAATTAAAGTTATTGAATGACGGTATAGAATCTTTAGGGTCAGTTTCCTGATAATTAGAGTTTTCGATATATCTAATAGTTTGAATACCAATACTTCCACCCATAAATAATTTATTATTAAAATTACCGGCTAAAGCTATCAAATATTCACCCATACCTCCTTTAGTCCCAATGCTTTTATTTTGTGTAACTCCATATTTTGATAAAGCAGATTTATATTTTGTTGTATCAGGATTGGCAGGGTCAATTAGATAAGCATCCCAGGCTAACCCTTCCTTAAAATAATCTAAATTAGGGTATTTCTTCCCATTTGCAACTGCAGCAAAGTAATCAGTCATTGAGCTGGCATTATTTACTCCATTAATTTTTGTGTAATTATTAAAATCTGCAAGTCTATTATATGTAATACCAAAACTTGTAGAAATCCATCCTTCTTCCTTTCCACTGTTGTGTGTTGCAACAAATCCAACATTTGCAAAATTCATTTTAAAATTAAAATCATCGGCTGTTTTACCCATATATGATGCTGAACTCCTGTAATCAGAAAATTGAGGAGTAAAAACAAATTCAGAAGTTCTATATACTCCAAGACCTGCAGGGTTTGTACTTAGGGTTGATAAATCGCCACCTAAAGCTCCAAAAGCACCGCCCATAGAATTATACCTTGCTGTCCCGCTAAAAAAATTCTTGCTATATCTAAGTGCATCCACTTCGTTTTGTGCATAACAAAATATAGGAAGCATTGCTATTATTACAAAATACTTTTTCATAAATTAATTTATTAAGTAAATAATTATCTACGATGACCACCACTTGATGAACCACTTGAAGAAGAACCGCTCGAACGACTTCCACCACTTGACGATGATGAACCACTTGAAAAACTACCTGATGACCCACTCCCACTACCAAATGATGATGAACTACTATTGCGTGATGGAGTTGAGTAATTAGAATTTGATGGCTTTGATGAGTTGAATGAATTTCCTGAATTCGAAGGTTTACTCTGATTATTTCTTTTTGGTTGAGAATATATGTTATTATGTGGTTTGCTTATAGCATGCCCATTATTATAATTATTATTATTGTTTGGTTTGCTATATTGTATGGTATTATTATTTGGCTTAGAATAATCGTTGTGTGGTTTTGGCTGGTTATTCCCACCATTATTATTTGGTTTTTTAGAAGGTTCAACATTAATGCTGTTATTGTTAGGTTTAGAATTATTATTGCTCTGATAATTATTTTTTGACGGAGTTATGTTATTGTTTCCACCATTCGGATTTTTCGGAGGCTTCACGTTAATATCATTATTTGGCTTTGAATAATTATTATTAATAATAGGATTCTTCGTTGAATTATTAATTGGATTAATTGAGTTATTAGTAGGCTTAGTATTAACAACTTGATTTTTATTAGGTTGAGTTCCAATTGAAGGTTCTTTTCCAATATTAACAGAATTATTACTATTATTAATCATTAAAGGTTTAGTATGCTCATTTACTACAGGAATAATACCATTATTATTACCTGCATTTAATGTGTTTACAACCGGGTTTTTAACTTCATTTTGATATGTGTTAACAAACGAAGAGTAATTTCCCCTGGTACCGTTTGATGAACCATCGCCACCCCGATGACCGGTATAAGAAGTTAATGCACCATCATGACTATTGTAATAATAATTATCGGCATAGCCATTATTATATCCCCAATATCCGTGATTATATCCATTCCAATATCCCGAACCATAACCATATCCATTATATCCATATCCACCATAAGGATAGTAACCATAACCGTAATAATTCCATGGAGAATAACAATAAGAAGAATAACCGTAAAATGGCCACCAATTGTATCCTAAATAAATACTCATTCCCCAATCCCATGGATTGTATGTGTACCAGTATGAATTTGTATAAAATGAATTATAATAATCGTATCCCATGTAAGAATCATGGAACCTGCGAATCCTTGATGAATATTCATAATCATAATAATCATCAGAATTATAATAGTTGTTAGTAACGTAAGTATTGCCATTTTCATCAGTATATTGTTCAGAATTGGAATCAGAAGGCTTTTGATTATTAGCTTCTGAATTTGAAGTTGCAACTTCTGAATTTGAATAATTATTGTCGTTGCTGTTATTGGTATAATTTCCATTATTATCAGAATTGGAAGGTTCTGATTTTGGTGTTGGCTCAGCAGAAACTACATTTCCTGAATTTTGTACTGGTTTATCTTTAGACGAAAAATAAACATCGTCATAATTTGAACTAGCAAATTTAGTAGTTGTACAAGCCCCTACAATGATTGCTAATAACGCTGGAATTAAAATTTTTGTTTTCATAACTTTTACCTCCTGATTTTTTTTATTGTAAAATTAATAAATTTTTCCGTTTTTTGTAAAATTATTAAAAATTAATTTCAAAATCTATACCAAATAAAAATTAAATGGCAAAAGTATTAACAAATAAAGAAGAAAATTATTCGCAATGGTATAACGACATTGTTACAAAAGCCGACCTTGCTGAAAACTCATCTGTTCGTGGATGTATGGTTATTAAGCCTTATGGATATGCAATATGGGAAAATATGCAACATATTCTCGACTCAATGTTTAAAAAAACTGGTCATTCGAATGCTTATTTTCCACTATTTATTCCCAAATCTTTTTTTAGTAAAGAAGCAAACCATGTTGAGGGTTTCGCAAAAGAATGTGCTATTGTAACGCATTATCGCTTAAAAAATTCACCAGATGGTAAAGGACTAATTGTAGATGAATCGGCTAAGCTTGAAGAAGAATTAATTGTTCGACCAACTTCTGAAACAATTATTTGGAATACATATAAAAATTGGATTCAATCATATCGCGATTTGCCATTATTAATAAATCAATGGGCAAATGTTGTAAGGTGGGAAATGCGCACAAGATTATTTCTTAGAACTACAGAATTTTTGTGGCAGGAAGGTCATACTGCCCATGCTACAAAAGAAGAAGCTTTAGAAGAAACTAATAAAATGCTCAATGTTTATGCCGAATTTGCCGAAAAAACTCTTGGAATTCCTGTATTAATTGGAAAAAAATCGGAATCCGAAAAATTTGCCGGTGCAATTGATACTTATTGTATAGAAGCAATGATGCAAGACGGAAAAGCACTTCAAGCAGGTACTTCACATTTTTTAGGACAAAATTTCGCTAAAGCTTTCGATGTAAAGTTTTCAAATAAAGATGGAAAACTTGATTTTGTTTGGGCAACTTCATGGGGAGTTTCTACTCGCTTAATTGGAGCATTAATTATGGCACATAGCGATAACAACGGATTAGTATTACCTCCTAAAATTGCTCCAATTCAAGTTGTTATAATTCCTATATATAAAAACGAACAAGAACTTAACATTGTTCTAAATAGATGTAAAGAAATTAAAGAAAAACTCGAAAATGTGCATTTAACTGTCAAATTAGACGACAGAGATACTCAAAAACCTGGTTGGAAGTTTGCCGAATACGAATTAAAAGGTGTTCCAGTTCGAATTGCAGTTGGTCCAAGAGACATTGAAAATGGGACAATAGAAATAGCCCGACGTGATACTTTAGAAAAATCTTCTATCCCTTACAATAACTTTTGTACTCATATTTTAAAATTATTAGATGATATTCAGCAAAATATTTATAACAAGGCAATTAAATTTAGAGAACAACACACATATAAAATTGATAGTTACAATGAATTTAAAGTTGCTATTGAAAACGGAGGATTTTATTTGGCTCACTGGGACGGAACTCCCGAAACCGAAGCTAAAATTAAAGAAGAAACAAAAGCTACAATCAGATGCATCCCACTTAATTCCGATAACGAAGAAGGATTTTGTATGGTTACAGGAAAACCTTCAAAAAAACGAGTAATTTTTGCAAGAGCATATTAAAAAATATATATACCTTTACATTTTTAATTGCGGA
Source organism: Bacteroidales bacterium (assembly GCA_036171495.1). Classification (GTDB taxonomy): domain Bacteria; phylum Bacteroidota; class Bacteroidia; order Bacteroidales; family GWA2-32-17; genus GWA2-32-17. Next base: position 7,090 of record JAVHRE010000360.1, on the reverse strand, counting down.
TTTTAGATTTTAAGACTTACGCACAATTATATTTTACTACTTGATAATCAACTATTTAATAAAAATCAGAAAAATACATAACAAATTGAAATTCAATATTTTAATGTTTTTTCTGCGTAAGTCCTATATTTATGATTTAAAGAACATGAGAACATGTAAAACATGCTAAACATTTTAATTAATTTTCATGAACAAAAAGGAAGATAAAAAAACTAAAGCATTAATTATAAACACTTTAAAAGACAAATCTTTTGTTAAACAAAAAGTGCTTGAAAATACATTATCTACTTTTAAACAGATAAAAATTGTTCTTAGCGAAGTATCAAAAGAATATTCAGAAACAATTAAACAACCAAATTCAAAATTGCAAATAGAGCATATAGATAAAGGTGATTACGAAAGCAACTTGGTTTTTTCAACCGAAATGTTGATTTTTAATTTTCAACCATATATATTTGAATTCGATAGAAGTCATTCTGTTTGGACAACTTCTTACTTGCAGGATAATCCATTAAACGCATTTGTCGGAATAATTAACATTTATAATTTTTTGTCCGATTCATATAACTTAAACAGAGCTGAAGATTTAGGTTATTTAATTGCAAGAGTTTTTGTTAACCGCGAAATGCATTATTTTGTTGAAGGAAAAAGACAATTAGGATTTCTATATAACGATTTTTCAAATTCAAAAATTAATCAAATTGAACTTAAAAAAATTATTGAATCAGCAATTCTTTATTGCCTCGATTTTGAATTATTAGTCCCTAATTATGAAGATATAAGCATTGTTTCGGTTGAACAAATGAAAGATAAAATAAGCAAATCAAAAGTTCAAACTGGCAAACGGCTTGGCTTTCAATTTTATCATGATGAAGCAAATATTTAATAAAACTAACTAAAAGTGAAAAGTTAAAAAATAAAGTCAAACAATAGTCATTCAATAGTCATTCAATAGTAACTCATTGTAAAAGACAACTGTATGACAATGTATGACAACTGTATTAACAACTGTATGACAATATACAATGAACATAGAACGTGAAACAGTGAACATAAAACAATAAACGATTAAATAATAAATCTTAAATAATAAATAATATTATGACGCGTAAAATTTTAGTAATTATAAGTTTAATTATAGTAGTAGTTTTTATTACTTCCTGTGGAACCGGAAACGACAATAAAACACAAGTTCAACAACAGGTTTTGGATACCACACCGGCAAAGAAATTAACAGTTAAAGAACGGCTTAAAGAATATGCTGTAGTTTCACTTAATACAGATTTATCTAAACTTTCTGAAAAAGATAAACAAGTAATTAAAATCTTAATTGAAGCTTGTAAAACTATGAACGATATTTTTTGGCTTCAGGCTTATGGTAATAAAGATTCCCTTTTTGCAAAGTTAAAAACTCCTGAAGAAAAGAAACTTTGTGAAATTAATTTTGGTCCGTGGGATAGATTAAATGGCAATGAACCTTTTATTAAAGGTATAGGAAAAAAACCAATTGGCAGCGGTTTTTATCCTCCCGACATTAAATATCTTCCATTTATTGACATGAAATTTGAAGACAAATTAAGCATGTTTACAGTTATTAAACGTTCCGAAGATGGTTCATTATATACTCAACCCTACCATGTTGCATACAAAGAACAATTAGAAAAAGCAGCAAAATTATTAAAAAAAGCAGCTTCAATAACCGAAAATAAAGATTTTGCTAAATACCTTAATTTGCGTGCCGAAGCATTATTAACTGATAATTATTATGACAGCGATATTTTTTGGATGGATTTAGAAAATTCAAAAATTGATATAGTTGTTGGACCAATAGAAAGCGAAGAAGACAGATTTATTAATACAAAAACTGCTTACGAAGCTTTTTTACTTTTAAAAGACTTCGATTGGAGTAATAAACTAAAAGTTTATTCGCAAAATGTTGAAGAAATTAAAAATCAATTACAAATTGGTGATAATTATAAAAAACAAATATTATTTACTAAAACCAATATTGGAGTTTACGATGCCATTTATTATGGTGGATATGCAAATACAGGTGCAAAAATGCTTTCAATTAACCACCCTAAAGATGGTCGTATTTTAATGGAAAAAGGTAGTAAAAAATTGCAGTTTAAAAACATAATGAAAGCAAAATTTGATAAAATTTTATACCCTATCAGCAATATTCTTATTTCTGAAAATCAACGTAAAAATATAAAATTCGATGCTTTCTTTATTAATTTCTTATGCTATGAAATTGCAGATGCCATTGTAGTTAAAACTACTGTTAACAATAAAGGTTCTGTTAAAGATGCCTTAAAAGATTATTATCCCACTATTAATTCATTAAAAGCTGATATTTTACATCTCTTTATTTTAACAAATCTTCACGAAAAAGGCATAATAAAAGAAGTTGAACTACTCGATAATTATGTGCTTTTTATGGCAAATCAGTTTCGTTATGTTCGTTTTGGGGCAGCTATTTCTCAAGGTTCTTCAAGCGTTATTTGTTTTAATATGTTTCAGGATATGCAAGCTTTTACCAGAGATGAAAAAACCGGCACTTATACAGTAAATTTTGATAAAATGAAGTCTTCAATTGAAACCCTTTCGGTAAAAATAATGAAAATTCTTGCCGAAGGCGATTATAACGCTGCTAAAGATTTAATTGAAAACAAAGGAAATATGCAACCTGTTTTGCAAAAAGATTTAAAAAGAATTTCCGGAGCCGGCATTCCAACTGATATTATTTTTGAACAGGGAGATACAGTTTTAGGGTTAAAAAAATAAAAAATAAATTATGAAATTTTTAAGTATTACAGGAATTCTAATCCTGATTGGTTTGTCATATACTTATTCTCAACAAAATATTGATTTAATGAAAAATAAAGTTAATGAATATGCGGTAGTAAAATTAACAGCCGATTTATCAAATTTATCAGAAAGCGAAAAAAAAATGCTGCCCTTACTTTTCGATGCTGCTAAAATAATGGATGAACTTTATTGGCAACAAGCATGCCCTAATAAAGAAGAGCTCTTGGCAAAAATTAAAGATGAGAACACCCGAAAATTTTTTATGATAAATTATGGACCATGGGAACATTTGAATAACAATGTGCCATTTGTTGAGGGTGTTGGAAACAAACCAGATGGAAGTAATTTTTATCCATTAGATATGAAAAAAGACGAGTTCGAAAAACTCAACTCACCTGATAAAACAAGCTGGTACACAATAATTAGCCGAAACGAAAAAGGTGAATTAATTACTATACCATATAGTAAATTTTATAACGAAAAACTTATTAAAGTTGCCGAATTGCTTAAAAAAACTGCTGAAATATGCAATAATGAAAGTTTTAAAAAATATTTGACTTTAAGAGCCAAAGCTCTCTTATCAAACGAATATTTTGAAAGCGATATGGCATGGATGAGCATTGAAAACAGCAATATAGATTTCGTTATTGGACCTATTGAAAGTTATAACGACGGAATTTATGGTTACAAAACTTCGTTCGAATCATTTATTTTATTAAAAGATTTAGAATGGAGTAAAAAACTTTCAAAATATGTAGCTCTTTTACCTGAAATTCAAAAAAGTTTACCGGTTGACGATAAATATAAATCTGAAGTGCCTGGGAAAGATTCTCAATTAGGAGTTTATGAAGCTATTTGTTATGCCGGCGATTGCAATGCAGGAAGTAAAACTATTGCAATAAATTTACCAAACGATAAAAATGTTAATGAACAAAAAGGCACACGAAAACTACAATTAAAAAATTCGATGAAAGCAAAGTTTGATAAAATTTTGTTACCAATGTCAGAAATTCTAATAGATGAATCGCAAACAAAAAACATAAAATTCGATGCTTTTTTCGAAAATGTTATGTTTCACGAAGTTGCACACGGATTAGGAATAAGTAATACAATAAATAACAAAGGTTTAGTTTCTGATGCATTAAAAGATATACATACCTCACTTGAAGAGTGTAAAGCCGATATTTTAGGATTATATATTATTACTTATTTGAATAAAAATGGGAAATTAAACGAACACGATTTAATTGATAATTATGTAACATTTTTAGCGGGAATATTTCGTTCAGTTCGATTTGGTGCTGCAAGTTCCCATGGTAAAGCTAACATGATTGAGTTTAATTATTTTGAACAAAATGGAGCTTTTACCCGCAATGCCAAAACAGGGAAATATAAAGTGAATTTCGAAAAAATGAATGATGCAGTAAGTTCATTAGGAAAATTATTACTTACAATTCAAGGTAATGGCGATTATGATGGTGGCAAAAAATTATTATCCGAAATGGGAATGAAACCACAATTAGAGCAAGATTTACAAAAAGTTTCTAATGCCAACATACCTCGCGATATTATTTTTGAACAAGGCAAACAACTTTTTGGTTTTTAAAAATGTGTAAAAAATTACAATTTTTTACTTGTTTTTAAGTTAATGCTTTTGATGAAATCTACAAGATTAAAATTCCAAGTCTCAAATTCCAAGTTCCAAATTCCAAGGGGGGCTTTGGGCTTGGTACTTGGAACTTGGGGCTTAGATTTTGGGGCTTGGATTTTGGGGCTTATTATTATTCCGATTTTATGGACAAACTCTGTTAATGCTCAGGATTACTTTACCTATTCCGGTAAAATCAGTAACCAAGATGGTATAGCAATTTCGGAAATTAATTTAAAAGTTGTTGAATTAGATAACATAGGAATAAGCACCGATAATTCCGGAAAATTCAAAATCAAACTCCCTGCAAACAAAGAACTTACTATAGTTTTTACTCATATTCAATACGAAGATAAGAGCATAAAAATAACTGGTAAGCCGGGTGAAAATATTGTTAATAATTTTTCATTAAAAGAAAAAATAAATAGCATACCAATTATAACTGTTGAAAGTAAAACTGAGCGTCAAACTAATTTGCAACGAATAGACCCTAAAATAATTCAACAAATACCCGATGTTACAGGTGGAATTGAGGCAAGTCTAAAAGCATTTCCCGGAGTTGCAAAAAACAATGAACTAAGTTCGCAATATTCGGTACGTGGTGGAAATTTCGACGAAAATTTAGTTTATGTAAATGATATTGAAGTTTATCGCCCTTTTTTAATCAGAAGTGGACAACAAGAAGGTTTAAGCTTTGTAAATCCCGATATGGTATCGTCAATATTATTTTCTGCCGGAGGTTTCGATGCAAAATATGGCGATAAAATGGCTTCTGTTCTTGATATTAAATACAAAAAACCGACAAAATATGCAGCTTCAGTTTCGGCAAGTTTGCTCGGTGGAAGTTTAAGCTTCGAAGGTTGTAGCAATAATCACAGATTTACTCATATTTCCGGATTTCGTTATAAATCATCGCAATACGTTTTAAATTCGCTCGATACAAAAGGTGAATACAAACCCTCGTTTACCGATTTTCAAACTTATTTAACTTACGACATTACTGAAAAACTTGAAATTACATTTTTAGGAAATTATGCAATGAACAGTTATAACTTTGTTCCACAAACACGCGAAACTTCTTTTGGTACTATTGACGAAGCTCTTAAACTCAAAATTTATTTTGATGGTCAGGAACAAGATAAATACTCAACTGTTTTTGGAGCTTTTTCTACAAATTATAAATTTAACGATAACTTAAAAATAAGTTTCACAGGTTCGGCTTATAGCGCATCGGAACAAGAAAATTTTGATATTATGGGACAATATTTCTTAAACGAACTCGATAAAGAAATGGGTTCAAATAATCTTGGAGATAGTTTAATGAATATTGGTGTTGGCACTTTTTTAAATCATGCTCGTAACAAATTAAATATTAATGTAATAAATTTCCAGCATAGAGGTACTTTTAAAAAGAATAATTACACGATTTTATGGGGTGCAAATATTCAGAATGAAATTATTAATGATAAAATTAACGAATGGGAAATGTTAGATTCTGCCGGATACTCATTGCCATATACCGACACTTTAAACTCCGACACATCACGTAAAGTTGGAATGTATTCAAATGTGAACTCTAAAAATTATATGTCAACATATAGATTAACGTCATTTATTCAAAAAACTAATATAATGGAAATTGATAGTAACGAGTTTAGTTATACAATTGGAATACGCGAAAATTACTGGACTTTTACTAACCAATTACTTTTAAGTCCCCGTGGAGCTATTTCGTTAAAACCTAATTGGAAACACGATTTTTTGTTTCGATTTTCAACCGGATATTACTATCAACCACCATTTTATCGTGAGCTGCGAGACTTAAATGGACAAATAAATTATAATATAGAAGCTCAAAAATCAATTCAGTTTGTACTTGGAACCGATTTTGTTTTTTACGCCTGGGGTCGTCCTTTTAAATTTATTACCGAACTATACTATAAGAATTTTACAAAACTAATTCCTTATCAAATTGATAATGTTAGAATAAGATATCTTGCTAAAAACGATGCAAAAGGATATGCCACCGGAATTGATTTTAAAATTAATGGCGAATTTGTTCCCGGAGTTGAATCTTGGGCAAGTGTATCAATCATGAAAACAATGGAAAATTTATCAGATGATTATTATTATAAAAACGAAAACAATACTCTTGTAAAAGTTGAACCTGGCTATATCCCCCGCCCTACCGACCAATTAGTAAATTTCGGATTATTCTTTCAGGACTATTTGCCACGAAACCCATCGTATAAAATGCAATTGAGTTTATTGTTTGGCAGCGGTTTACCTTTTGGACCACCAAACTCCGAAAGATATCAGGCAACATACAGAATGCCTCCATATAGAAGAGTAGATATTGGTTTTTCAAAATTATTAAAATCTGAAGAACACCAGTTGACAAAAGGAAATCCTTTTCATAATTTTAAAAGCATTTGGTTGGGATTAGAAATATTTAATTTGTTAGATATTAACAATACTATTTCATATCAATGGGTTACAGATGTTAGAGACCACCAATACGCTGTACCAAATTATTTGTCGTCGCGAAGATTAAATTTGAAATTAATTGCAAAGTTTTAATAACTGATGTTACGCAAAATAATTAGCAACGCCATTTATGGCGTTGAAAAA
>JAVHRE010000359.1:22822-37886 GCA_036171495.1 Bacteroidales bacterium | reverse complement strand
ACTTATTTTTTATTAGTGTAATTCGTGTCATATTGTTTTTTTTGCGTAAGTCCTAGTTTTAATGTTTTTATTAACCAACAAAGATTTCATTTGAGTAATGGCAATTTTATTTAACTGTTCTAATCGTTCGGATTGTTTCAATCCATTATGAATTAAAACGGCATTGATGCTCTCCATATTTGATAAAACAACTAACTGCTCTATACTTGCATCATCACGAATATTTCCTTCTGCATGAAGGTTTGCATCTCGCCATTGTTTAGCTGTCATCCCAAACAATGCTACATTAAGTATATCAGCTTCGCTTGCATACACATAATTAATCTGTGATTTAGTAATTTCTTTTGGTAAAAGTTTTTCTTTGATTGCATCAGTGTGAATGTAGTAATTAACTTTAGCTAAAGTACGTTGCAGGTTCCATTCAAGTTTTAACCTGTCATTTTCATCATTCTTAAGTCGTTGATATTCTTTAACCAAAAGAAGTTGAAACTTAGGACTTATCCACATACCAAAATGAAACGCCATATCCTTGTGTGCATACGTTCCTCCATATCTACCTGCTTTTGCTGTTATGCCAATTGCTCCTGTTTGTTTAATCCATTGTTTTACAGATAAAACAAAGTTGTTACTGCCGGCTGCATTTTTAATTGTACCGAATTCGGTATAATTAAAATTCGGATTATACAGTGTTTCCCATTCTCCAAGATACTCAATTGTACTTTTTAAGCTAAGCCACTTAATAATAATTGCTTCCTGCATTTGACTTTTGGACATATCGGTAAGCGAGATATAATCTTCATTTTTTTGAGAGATTACAGTTATCACACTTCCCTGAATATTTATCGTTTTATTTTTTGTCATGCTCATCAAAACTTTTTTCTATATCCTGTCAATTGCTGCATCAATCTGATTAAGCAACTCTTCATCGGTATAATGTTTTAGTGAGATTGCAGAAGTTGGGCATACTACATTACATAAACCATCACCTTTGCATAATACTGAATTTACAGTAGCTTTATTTTTATCGTTAAAAGAAATTGCACCATAAGTACAAACCGAAATACAAGCTCCGCATGATATACAATCATTTTCTTTTACTTCGCAAACTGAGCCCGAAGCTGTAACAGTATCTTTTGAGAGAAGGGTTACAACTCTTCCTGCCGCACCATAAGCTTGACTAATAGCTTCCTTTATATGTTTTGGATAGTGTGCCGACCCGCAAAGATAAACCCCTTCGGCTGAAAAATCAACAGGTCTTAATTTCATGTGAGCTTCCTGGAAAAATCCATCAGGGTTAATAGCTACTTTGAATAATCGTGATGCTTCGTAGCTTCCTTCGGATGAGATAACCGCTGCTGCTAATGAAAGTATATCGGCATCAATAATAAGTTCTTTTCCTAAAATCGGGTCTAAAATAGTTACTCTTATAATTTCTGTTCCTCCTTCGTTAGCGACTTCTACTTTAGGTTTATTTTTTGGCTCATAACGAATGAATTTAACATTTCTGTTTGAAGCTTCGCGATAATAATCTTCGCTGTAACCATAGGTTCTTACATCTCTAAAAAGAATATAAATGTCAATATTCGGATTGAGCTCTTTTAGTTTTAAGGCATTTTTTATTGAGTGAGTACAACATACACGACTACAATAATTTCTGTTATCCTGGCGGCAACCGACACATTGAATCATTACCAAACTTTTAGCATTAGTTATTTTTTTATCTTTAAGTGCAATTTGTTCTCCTAACTCAACTGATGTTATTATCTTTTCATTTTTTCCATAAAGGTATTCAGTTGGTTTGTATTCAACAGCACCGGTAGCAAGAATTGCTGCACCATGCTTTATTGTTTTTATTCTACCCTCTGTGCTAACTGTTGTAACAAAGTTACCAACATAACCTGAAACATCAGTAATTGTTGCACTATGAGAAACATACACTAAAGGGTTCTGATAAACTTTTTGTATTAGGTCATTTATATATTCACGAACATCCATACCTTCCAAAGTAGTAGGAATTCTTAGTGCCATTCCTCCAAGATTTGCTTCTTTTTCCAATAAATGAACTTCAAAACCCTGATTGGCTATACTAAGGGCGCTGGTCATTCCGGCAATTCCACCTCCAACAACGAGTGCTGTTTTATTAACTGGTAAATCAAATTCCTGTAATGGTTCTAAATGAGCAACGCGTGCAACTGACATTCGCACAAGGTCTTTTGCTTTTTGAGATGCTTCTTCTTTTTGTTTGGAGTGAACCCAAGAACAATGCTCTCTAATATTTGCAAAATCGAAAAAGTATTGATTTAGTCCTGCTTCTCTAAGTGTGTCACGAAAGAGTGGTTCATGGGTTTTAGGTGTGCATGCTGCAACAATAACACGATTTAACTTTTTTTCTTTAATCGTATTAGAAATTTGCTTAGCAGAATCGGTAGAACAAATAAAAAGACCTTCTTCGGCATGAACAACATTTTTTAATGTTTTTGAATAATTAACTAACCCGGGAATGTCAATAATACGTCCAATATTAGCACCACAATGGCAAGCAAATATTCCAACACGAAGTTCCTCACCGGAAACATCTCTTTCTTCGGGGTAAATGCGTTCTTTTGAAAGTTTGCCTCGTCTTGTTTTTAATAACTCACCAATTAGTGCATTTGCACCGCTGCCTGTCATTACAGATTCAGGAATATCTAATGGTCCTTGAAATGCACCACTTATTAAAATACCCGGACGAGTTGTTTTAATAGGGTTTTTAGAGTCAGTTAAACAGAATCCATGAGCATTGAGTTCTATACCGAAAACATCAGAAATATTTTGAGCTTTTGCTGGAGGAATTAATCCAACGCCTAAAACAATTAAGTCAAATTCTTCTTCTTTAACACCATCATCAGTAGTTGAGTATCGGATTGTTACATTTTTTGATTCGGGAATTTCTCTTCCAACAGTCACATAACTTCTTATAAATGTAACTCCCGGAAGATTTTCAGCTCTTTGATAAAATCGTTCGAAATCTTTGCCATAAGAGCGAATATCGTTATGAAAAATCATTGCTTGCAAATCCGCATCGTGGTCTTTGGCTAAAATAACCTGTTTTTGTATATATGTACAACAAACCGAAGAACAATAACTGTTTCCACCTTCATTTGTTTGCCGTGAACCAACGCAATGGAGCCACGCTATTTTTTTAGGATGTTTGTGGTCTGATGGTCTTAATATTTCTCCGACATGTGGACCAGTTGAGCAAAGCAATCGCTCAAAGTCTAAACTGGTAACAACATTTTTATATTTTCCATAGCCATAGTCACCTCGAACCTCGGGATTAAACACATCATAACCGGGCGATAAAACAATTGCACCTACTTTTACAACTCTTTTTTCAGGTTTTTGGTGAAGGTCAATAGCATTGTTTTTACAAACGCCAACACAAATCTGACATTTTCCGTCTTTTAAAAAAGAACATGCTTCATCAATATAAGGTACTAAAGGAACGGCTTGAGAAAAATAAATGTGAGTAGCTTTATTTGTTGAAAGCTTTTGATTAAACGGGTCAGGAATGTTTATAGGACAATACTCGGCACAAACTGTACAACCCGTACATTTGTCCTCTATTATATATCTTGGTTTTTTGTTTAATGTTACAGTAAAATCCCCGGCTTCTCCCTCAACGTTTACAACTTCAGTATAAGTAAGAATTTCGATATTAGGATGCCTGTCGCATTCAATAAATTTAGGAGATTCAATACACATCGAACAATCATTAGTTGGAAATGTTTTATCAAGTTGAGCCATTTTACCACCAATTGTAGGAGCTTTGTCAATCAAATAAACTTTAAAGCCGGTAGTGGCAAGGTCGAGGGCGGCTTGAATTCCGCTGATACCAGCACCTACAACAATAACATCGCCGAAATTATTGTCTTCAGTATTAATATTATCAACAAGTTTTTCTTTCATCTTTTAATAAAATTCCAAGTTCCAATTCTCAAATTCCAAATTTTAAATATTAATTAGGAAATTGCTTCCTGAACAATTTCTGTTAAATCTTTAATTTCGATAGCTTTACCGCCTTTTCTTGACAGCAAACTATCTTCAAAATTAGCAATACAATAAGGGCAGGAAGTAACCAGTACTTCAGCCCCGGTAGCCACAGCTTGCTCTAATCTGAGGTCAGATAGCCGTTCTCCTTTTGGAGTATCCATCCAAATTCTACCACCGCCGCCACCACAGCAAAGGCTATCTTCCCTTGAATCAATCATCTCGGTAAGTTCAATGCCTGATATGTTTTGCAAAATGTTACGAGGTTCGTCAAATATTCCATTGTGGCGTCCGAGATAGCAGGGATCATGATAAGTAACTTTTTTTATAAACTCTTTGTTAAGAACAAGGCGTCCCGAATTTATTAGTTCATAAATATATTGGGTAATGTGAACCACTTCAAAATGAACCATAAATTCAGGATACTCATTTTTAAAAGTTTCGTAGCAATGAGGAGAAGAAACTAAAATTCTTTTAACACCGTTATCAATAAAAGTTTTAATATTTTCTTTTGCTAATTGCCTGTATAATTCTTCGTCTCCGGTTTTGCGAATGCTTTCGCCACAACAACTTGCTTTTGAGCCAAGAATACCAAAGTTAACTCCAGCTTTATTTAGAATATTAGCAGTTGCCTTGGCAACTTTTTTTAATCGTGGGTCATAACTTAAGTAACAACCTGGAAAATATAATATTTCCATTGATTCGGCGAATGGTTTTACTGAAAGACCTTCTGCCCAATTGCCTCTCTTTTTTCTATCTTCAGAGAAAGGATTTCCTTCACTACTAAGACCTGATTTAACTGAACGTATAGGGTTTACTGAAGCTGGATATACCCCGTATTCAGTTGCTATTTTTCGCAAAGCTATTCCAGATTTAACTTGTTTTACATCTCTTGGACAAACTTTTGGGCATTTGCCACAGGTAGTACAACGCCAGATATTTTCGCCTTCAATTTCCGACATTCCAAAAGCTGCCTCTCGGACTAATTTTCGCATACTAAACCGGGTAACATGATTCCAAGGACAAACTACATCACATTTTCCACATTGGTAACACAATTTGAATGCATCGCCACCTTTTTCTTTTATTATATCTGCTATTTCTTTATAGTCGGCTACTTTTTCCATTCTTTTTAAATTCCAAGTTTCAAATTCCAAATTTTAAATTTCGAGTTCAAAGTTTTAATTTCCAAAGCTTTTGGTATTTGGAGCTTATTTTTGGGTATTTGGTTTTTATAATTGCTATACTTTTTTGGATTGAGACATTCGTTCAATTATATCTTCAATTTTGCTTAATCCATATTTATTTGCCAACGACTCTAATCCAAGCTCCAACTCATCTTGCTTTTCGTCTTCTTCAACTTCTATTTCCCTTTCTTCAAAAATAAGAGCGTTATTAATGCACCACTGCACACACATTGGCTCTTTTAAAGTAGGGTCGCTTTCGCACATATCGCATTTTAGCGGTAGTCCTGAATCGGGTTCTTTAAAAACTGCTCTTGACGGGCAGGAAGCTCTGCAGAATGCACATTCGTCATATTCTTTTCCGTCAATTGTATATTTATCTCTGCCAGCACATTCGGCTACAGAATACTCTCCGGCATAAACAGGAACATAAATATCGGCAATAGGATAACGAATAACACGAATACGGGACCTCGCCGGATTATTACTGCTGTATTTGGGTGAAGCATGAAAAGCTGAACAAATTATTTCGCATGCTCTGCAACCATTACATTTATCAACATTAATTTTTATAGTTTTAATTATTTTCTTTTTCTTTTCACTCTTCATTAGCTGTGCCCTCCACTTTATTGTTGTCGTTTTTTGCTGAAGATTCGTTATAAATGCCTCTTTGTTGGAAATCATCACTTACAAAATCTAACCCCAAATAATGCAATGATTCTTTGGTTGGAATTCCATTGTTGTTCCAACCTTTATATTTATAATAAGTATCTAAGAGTTCCTTTTCAAGTTCGGGAAATCTTTTTTTCCAATGGTCTTCGGGTGGTTTTTCGTCTTTTCTTCGCATACCTCTTCTTATATTTATAGCTCTTACCAAAGTTCTGTATCTTTTGGCTGCCAATGATATTTTATCTTCATCCATTTCGATTCCAGCTCCTAAAGAAATAAATTTCGGTAAGTTGTGAATATGATATGGTGCCTTCATGTGAAATGATGACAAACCAGCACACATCCCGAGAGCATCATCAATATAATGCATCTTTTCTTGCCAGTCAACAATATCACAACACATATCTACAGTTGGGTAATATGGATTTGATTTTTCACCGCGAGGTTCCCAATCTAAAAAAAATTGTTTAAACTTCTCATCAGGTACTTGGAACCAATCCTTTACAAATTCTTCTCTGTCTTTTCTCTCAGGAAAAGGTCCTTGAGGGAACTGTCCTTCAATCTGGGTAATACTTATTTTTTCGCCAGTTGCATACATAAGGAAATAAATGGGATTCAGCATGGATAATTTGAGAGGCATCTGTTCTTGTTTCTTTATGTTGTTATGAGCATATTCCTCTGCCCCATTACCTATTGCTTTGGCAGCCCAATAAGTGCCATTCGCTAAAAGATCACCAATTCCTTCACGCCTGACTATTCTGTCGAGTAACCAATAAAACTTTCCATCGTTATCGGATGGCATTCCTTCAAAATCTTTGTCAGATAAAATTCCATTTTCAAGAAGTTCTAGAGCGAAAGCCATAACCTGCGGAGCCGAGTATCCGTCCACTCCATATTCTGTAGCACGTTGAGCAATAGTAAGACCAAAATTCAAGTCAGAGAATGCTGCCATTGTATATGTTAGCTTCGAAAAACATTTCATCATATATGTTGGAAGTCCGGGCATTGAAATAGTTGCACCGCATTTCATGGGGCAGTTATAACAACTTATTAGTCTTGTCCTTGCTTTATTCATTGTATCCTGCCATGCTTTATCAATATCATCGTTCCAAAAATCTTTTCTACGGACACGTGCATTACCCCACATAAAATTTTCGGTATGCCACTTTTCGTCTTGTATAGCCATTTCTTGTGGGGAACCTAATACAGCTAAAATTGGTATTACACCTTTAATCGGATTTTTTTCTCTGAATTTTATAAATTCTAATACTTTGTTGCAAAGTTCAATATATTCTGCTGGTTTTGCAATGTTGATGTCTTTTGTGCCACGGACTACTATTGCTTTTACTCCTTTGTCGCCCATTACTGCTCCAATACCGCCACGGCTGGCGCTTGACCTTCCTTGCTCAATTGAAGCGTAAAATACTCTGTTTTCACCGGCAAGTCCAATAGCTGCAACTTGAGCATTTGGCTCGTTTAGTTCATTTCGCAAAATTTCTGCAGTTTCAATTGCCCCTTTACCTTTTAAATGAGAAGCGTTACGTATTTCAATTTTGTCATTGTTAATCCAAATGTAAACTAACTCCGGAGATTTACCTCGCAGTATTACTTTGTCGTAACCGGCATACTTTAATTCAGGTGCCCAAAATCCACCCATCATAGAAAATGCCATTAACTTAGTAAGAGGAGAAATTGTTGTAACTATTGTACGGTTACATCCTGGAGCTAAAGTTCCACATAAAAGACCAGCAGAAAATATTAAAAGATTGTCTGGAGAAAATGCATCAACTTCGGGAGGAACTCTTTCCCATAATATTTTAGCATTAGTTCCCAAACCTCCTAAATAAAGTTCAGTATCTTTAGGGTCAGTTGCAACCCTCTCAATGTTCTTACGTGTTAAATCAATTTCTAAATTAAAACCTGTTTCTGCGTACCTCATTTTTCATTATGTTATTACCAAAATTAATGTCATTATACTTTGAATGGTCATAATTTAAGTTTTTTATTTCTTTATGACCTCATCCCCAACCCTTCGACAAGCTCAGGACAATCAGGAGAGGGGAGTAAAAGGTAAAGATAAATTATTTCCTTTTGAAGTATAATTAATGGTGTATTAAGTCTTTCTTTACGTTTTTTTTTATCAAATAACGTTACCTGCAAATATATAATATTTAAATTTTTACACCCTCTTTTTGAGTTGTTAACTTTTTTGCAAACTTTCATTTTTTTGACAATTCAAAAATAGTAAAATTATTTAAAACAAAAATGTTTTATGGCAGTTATTTCAAAGTAACTACTTACCCGATTAATATATTGAAAACAAACAATGAACAAAGTTAGAAGTAGAACAATTAATACCGATGCTGTATCTGTAATAGTCCAATATGCCGATAAATCGGCAGTAAACATTGTCCTATAACAGCTACTATTTCGGCATTAACTCCCGAAGTGAATTCGGGACAGGCTATTCTAAAGTTCAAATTGTTCTTTGGACTAATTTGAACTAAGAATTGGTATAACATAGAATTTTTTTGAACATTAGGGGACTTCTAAAAATTGATTTCTCTGCGTTATGCTCCTTTACTAAAATGCTCATTCCGTTTAAACGGAACTCCGCTTTTAGTTCAGTCGCAAGCCTTGAGAAATCTAATTTTTAGAACCCCTCATTAAACATTGAACATAATGTTATTTTTTTGGTCTTTCGTACTGGCAACAAGCAGGCAAATTAGAATAAACAGTATTATCTGCTTTTTCTAAATCGGTATCGTGCCCAACTTTTGCAACAGCTTTGTGTATGTCTTCAACTTTAACTTTTGAAGCATCAAATGTTACGGTTAATATCTTATTGTCGCTGTTCCATTTGGCTTTTGTAACGCCATTAACAGATTTTGCTGCTTTTTCAATTCTTGTTTGACACATACCGCAGTTTCCGTAAACTTTAAACTTTTCGGTTTTTGCTTGAGCAAAAACTGTAAATGTTCCAATTAAGAACATGATTGCTAAACTTAAAACTTTTTGTTTCATAATAATTTAATTTTAAATAGTTAATAATTAATGATTGTTACATAATTTATACCATATCCAAATATAAAATAGTCCGATTTAAGTTTCTGGTTTCTGGTTTTTGGTTTGAAGTTTCAGGTTTGGAGTTTTTAACAACCTCAAACTAAAAACTATAAACCCTAAACCAATTTATTTAAGGGCACCTCTAAAAACCGTTATGTCATTCCGAACTTGTACACTGAGCAACTTGTGCTGAACGCAGTCGAAGTAAGCCGAAGTGTGTTTCGGAATCTCTTTTCTATTTATGGGATGCTGAAACAAGTTCAGCATGACGTTTTGTCTGGTTTTTAGAGATACCCTTTATAATAATCTTAATAATTTTATATTGATACATTTTTTAATCGTAAAGAGTTTGAAATAACAGAAACCGAGCTAAAACTCATAGCTGTTGCTGCAATAATAGGTGAAAGTAATAAACCAAAAACCGGAAACAGAACACCAGCAGCAATAGGAATTCCAAGAATGTTATAAATAAATGCGAAAAATAAATTTTGCTTAATATTTCGCATTACAGCATGACTTAGATTTTTTGCTTTTACAATTCCTTGTAAGTCTCCTTTCACTAATGTTATTTCAGAACTTTCAATTGCGACATCTGTTCCTGTTCCCATGGCAATTCCCACATTGGCCTGAGCTAATGCAGGGGAGTCGTTGATACCATCGCCAGCCATTGCAACAATTTTACCTTTTGCCTGCAATTCTTTAATCGTATTCAATTTATCTTGTGGTAAACACTCTGCTTTAAAATCGCTTAAATGTAATTCATTAGCAACGGCTCTGGCAGTATTTTCATTATCCCCTGTCATCATAATTATTTCCACGCCTTTACTAATCAGCTCAGAAATTGCACTTTTGCTGGTTTCTTTTATAGCATCAGAAATAGCTACAAATCCAACTACTTTTGAGTCAACAGAAATGTAAGAAACTGTTTTGCCTAATTTCTGCTCATCAATAATTTTACTATTTAATAAATCGGGAATTGCAGCGTTTATTTTTTCCATTAATTTTTTATTACCTAAAGCCACTTTCTTTCCTTCAACTGTACCAACCACACCTTTACCTGCAACCGCTTCAAAATCTTTCACATCAATTAAATGAATGTCTTTTGATTTTCCGTATTTCGTAACTGCTTCTGCCAAAGGATGTTCGCTATATTGATTGAGTGATGCTATTTGTTGCAATAAATCAATTTCATTATTACCTTCAATAGCATAAACTTTCTCTACGGATGGTTTTCCTTCGGTAATAGTACCTGTTTTATCGGTAATTAATACGTTTACTTTATTCAATGTTTCTAAAGCTTCGGCATTTTTTATCAAAATGCCTGATAGAGCTCCTTTACCTACACCAACCATAACCGACATTGGAGTTGCTAAACCAAGTGCACACGGACAAGCAATAATTAATACTGCTATGGCATTTACAAAACCATAAACATAAGCAGGTTCGGGTCCAAAAATAGCCCAAACGCCAAATGTTATTAAAGAAACAAGTACAACAATAGGAACAAAATATTTTGCAATAGAATCGGCTAATTTTTGGATTGGTGCACGAGAACGGCTGGCATCATTAACCATTTGAATTATCTGAGAAAGTAATGTATCTGCACCAACTTTTTCGGCAATTATTACAAAAGATTTTGTGCCATTAATAGTTCCGGAACTTACTTTGTCGCCTTCTTTTTTATCAACAGGAATAGGTTCTCCCGTAATCATTGATTCGTCTATACTACTATAACCGTCAGTAATTTTTCCATCAACAGGAATTTTATCGCCAGGTTTTACTCTTAATAAATTTCCAACTATAATATCGTGAATAGAAATAACTTTATCTTCACCATTTTCAACTAAAACTGCTTCGGATGGAGCTAACTTTAACAATTCTTTAATTGCTCCACTTGTCTGGCTGTGGGCTCTTACTTCTAAAAGTTGTCCTAATAATACTAAAGTTAAAATTACTGCTGTTGCTTCAAAATATAATTTTACAGTACCCGAATCAGTTTTAAATTCTTGTGGGAAAACTTCAGGAAAAATCATTCCAATAACACTAAAAATAAAAGCCACTCCGGTTCCTATTCCCACAAGAGTAAACATGTTTAAATTCCATGTAATAATTGATTTCCATGCACGAACATAAAACATCCAACAAGCATAAAAAACGACAGGTATAGTTAAAATAAATTGTAGCCAATTCCAGTTTTGTTGACTCATTACTTTTGTTAAAGAAATGCCGGGAATTAAATCACTCATTGCAATTAAAAAAACCGGCAAAGAAAAAATGACTGCTACAATCATTTTTTTAATCAATTTTTTATAAATTTTCTGCTCGGCTCCTTCTGTAGGCTCTAATGGTATTAAGTCCATTCCGCAAACCGGACAAGCACCCTGAACATTTTTGATGATTTCGGGATGCATTGGGCAAGTATATTGCTTATTTGAATTAAGCTGTGGCTGTTCTAATAAATCCATTCCGCAAATAGGACAACTTTCCTGTTTATTATAAGTTTTCTTGCCTTCACAATGCATTGGGCAATAATAGATTCCATTGCCCTTTTGTTTGAGAATATTTTGGCGTTTATTATTCGTTTCTTTATTACGAGCTGCATCATTTTCAGGCATTTCAATAGTATAATGCAAACCTGCCTTAAGTAAAGTTTCCTGAAGTTTTTCGATTGGAATATGAGATTTCATCTCAATGGCAGCTTCAGATTTTTTTAAATTAACCGTTATCTTTTCTACTTCATTAATACTTCCTAAAACTTGTTCAACATTGGCTTTACAACCCATGCAGGACATTCCATTTACTTTATATGTATAAATCATATTCATTGGTTTCATGTTTGAGGTTTCATTTTATAATTTCGGATTTTTTGATTTCAGAGCCTCCCATGTCCATTCCTGGCATATTCAAACCTTCTGATTTTTTACCTTTTTCATCATTCATCATACTTGTTTTGCCCAAAAGTTGAGCTGCTGCATCAATACTAAATGTGCCATTTGTTACAATTTCTTCGCCTTCGCTTAAACCATCAAGAATTTCATAACTATTTTGCAGATAATTTCCAAGTGTAACATTACGCATTAAAAATGTTGGCTCCGTAGTATTCGGAACTTTAATATAAACAAGTGACCTTGTACCAGTCCATAATATTGCAGATTGCGGAACTACAATTTTGTTTCCCGAACCTGCAAGTTTTGCTTTAACAATACCATTTACAAGCATCTCGGGTTTAAAATTTCCCGAAGAATTATTTACCTCAACACGAACCTTTGCAATTCTTGTTAAAGGATCAATTATTGGGTCTATAAATGAAACATTTCCTTTAAATTCTTTTCCGGGAATAGCCAGTAAGGTAAATGTTACCTGAGAACCAATTTTTAACCAAGGCAAATCGCTTTCATAAGCATCGAAAAGTGCCCAAACCTGACTTAAATCAGTAACCTCAAATAATGGTGTACCAGTTTGAACATAATCGCCTAAATTTACTTTTTTATTGATAACAACACCCGAAACTGTGGTTGAAATATCAAAAACAGATTTAATTTTTTCACTTTTCTCAATTTCTTCAATTTGTTTATTTGTAATTTTCCATTGACTTAATTTTTCTTTTGCTGCTTCATAAATCTTAGGCTGAAGAGCTTTCATTTTCACAGCTTCAAAAAGTTCTTGTTGTGCAGTAATTAATTCAGGAGAATAAATACTTGCAATTATTTGTCCTTGATTAATTTGTTCGCCTGTAAAATTTACAAAAAGTTTTTCAATCCTGCCAGGAATGTGTGATGGAACAGTTTTAATTAATCTTTCATCAGCCTGAATTTTACCATACAACCGAACATCTTTAATTGGCTGTTGTTTTGAGATAATTGTTGTTTGAATATCGGCAAGTTTAACAGCTTCATCAGTCATTACTATTGCATCGTCATTGATATTACTTGTATTTTGTTCTAAAGGAATTAAATCCATTGCACAAATCGGACACTTTCCAGGCTTATCCATTCTTATTTGTGGATGCATTGAGCAAGTCCAGATTATATTTTTTTCAATATTTTGCTCTTTGTTATTTACTGTTTTTTTATCTGAATGATAAAAGAATAACCAACCTAAAAAAAGACCTGCAATTAAAAGCAAAGAGTTTCTAAAATATTTATTTGAAAAGATTTTTTTAAGTTCCATTTTATTTTTTTTTAAACAATTAAATTCCAGTTAAAAATAACAATTGAGCAATAAATGAATTTTTATCAGTTATAGCTTCAATTTGCTTAAGTTCGTAGTCGAGTAATTGTTGTTCCATTCTTAATATTTCCTCAAAATCGGAGCCGTTTACAGAAAAAGATGTTATTAAAAGACTAAGACTCTTTTCAGCTAAACCAGATTGTTTTGAATAAAGTAGTTTCCTTCTGTTAGCATCATTCAAATTTTGGACAACCTGTTGAAAAGATGCCCTAATATCATTTAATGAATTTACAGATGAGTTTATTGAAGCATCGCGTAATAATTCGGCTTCACGAATCATTGATTTGTATTTCTTGCGGTAAACAGGCAATGTAAAAGTGAGCATTGGCATGAGCATATCCTTACCGTTCATTTTACTTGTACTCATCTCAGATTTGCTTATAATTGAATAATTTAAACCAATACCGAGCATTGGATAACTCATTTTCTTGAGCATTTTCATTTTGGAGTTATAAGCTACAGAATCGGCAAGATACATTTTAACCATTGGGTTATTGGCTATGCTGTCAACTAAAGAATTAATATTAACAGGTAATTCATCTTCAACTAACGAATCTTGAATAAAAACTTCGCTATCGGCTGAACGGTTAAGATATCTGTTAAAACTTATTTTTTCGGTTTTGAGTTGAGCATTATATAATGCCAGATTATTTTCAAGAGAATTAATCTCGATTTGAACCCTAAACAAATTTACCATCTGATTTTGCCCGCCACCTGACATTGAAGAACTTGAAGATTGCATTGATGATGAACCTAAAGAACTATTTGTTCCGGTTGAAGAAGTTCCCATTCCTCCCATTGATGATGCACCTGTTGTTTGGGAATTTGAACCAGTATTTGCAGGGACTCCTGTGTTTACTGAATTATTTCCTGAATTAGATTGATATTTAATTAAAACAAGCTGTTCAATTGTCTTTAATATTTTTATGTTTTTTTCGGTTATTTCAATCTCTTTTTTTGCTTGATACAACTTATAATATACGGATTTAACATTATAAAACAACTCGTTTTTATACCCAATAAAATTCTCGAAATTTGAAATTATCATTTTTGAAGCTTCATCTTTTGCTGCTTTTAATGCTCCAAACCACGGAAACATTTGCATTAATTTAATGTCGGCAATTTGCTTGCCTGCAACCAATTCCATTGGCTTTAAATAAAATCCTAATTCTAATTGCGGGTCAGGTAAAGAACCAACCTGATTTGTTTTTTCGAGCAATGCCGAATATTTAAGAAACTCGGATTTAAGTCCGGCGTTATTTTCGGCAGATAATTTCAAATAACTCGACAAACTGTCTTGTGAGAATGAAGAAACAGAAATACATAGAAATATATAGAAATACGTAGAAACACGTAGAAATACATTGAAATATATAGAAATACGTAGAAATACATTGAAATACGTAGAAATTGATTGAAATAAATTCATATCTTTTCTTTTTTAATTTGATTATAGGTTGTTCCGATAAAATTGTTAAGCTTTATCTGTAATTCATCAGACACTTGTTTGATTTCTGTATATTCATCATTTGAAATTTTATTTCTTTCCAATAGGAGTTCAAGCCAGTGCGAAACAGACTCACTAAGAGAAGCACGTGATATATAATAAAACCTTATTTTGTCGCGATAATGGAATCTTCCATATCCTTCAACAATATTTGCTCCCACAGAATCAGTTGCAGTAATAAATTGGTCGCCCATAATTTTTCTTATCTGCCAATCCATTTTTTCATAAATTTTCCAGGCAAGCGAAGACAACTTTCTTGCCAGCTGGTAAACAACCAAGTCTTTTACTGTGATATATTTTGCCTGTTCCATTGCAATTAAATTAATTTCCATTTATTTCAATTGTATTTCCATTTATTTCAATTGTATTTCCATTTATT
>JAVHRE010000359.1:18075-22722 GCA_036171495.1 Bacteroidales bacterium | reverse complement strand
TTGTATTTCCATTTATTTCAATTGTATTTCCATTTATTTCAATTGTATTTCCATTTATTTCAATTGTATTTCCATTGTATTTTCATTTATTTCAATTGTATTTTCATTTATTTCAATTTATTTCTATAAATTTCTGTTTTTTTTAGTTGTCTTTTTATTGCCCCCTCACGCCAAATACATTGCAAAACAGGAACAACAAAAATGGTCATCATTTGTATAATCATTCCGCCAAAAGTAGGTATTGCAATAGGGACCATTATATCGGCTCCTTTTCCAGTTGAAGTTAAAACTGGTAATAAAGCAATAATTGCACAGGCTGCAGTCATAAGGGCAGGGCGAACTCTTTTTTTACCAGCAATTACAACGGCTTCACGAACTTCGGCTACAGTTGTCGGTTTTAAATTCTCAAATGTTTGATGAATATAAGTTCCCATAATTACACCATCGTTAGTAGCAATTCCAAAAAGCGAAATAAAGCCAACCCAAACAGCAACGCTCAAATTAATGGTATGTATTTGAAATAAATCTCTCATATTAACACCTGATACCGAAAAATTTAAAAACCATGGTTGAGAGTATAGCCAGAGCATAATAAAACCACCTGCAAAAGCAACAAACACACCAGAAAAATGTATTGAAGAAGCTGTAATTGTTTTGAATTGAAAAAATAACAATAAAAAAATAATCATTAAACTTATAGGAATAACAACTAAAAGTTTTTTTGTAGCCCTTAATTGTTGTTCATAATTTCCAGCAAACTTATAAGAAACACCGGGAGCTAATATTAGTTCTCCGGATTTGATTTTTGATTTAATAAAATCATCAGCTCTTTCAACAACGTCAACCTCAGCAAGAGCCGATTGTTTATCGAAAATAACATAACCATTTAAAAAGGTATTTTCGCTTCTAATCATTTGAGGACCCCGAGTATAATTAATTTCTGCTAACTCGCCTAATGGAACTTGAATTCCAGACATTGATGGAACCAATATTTTTTTCAAATCTTCGGGTGATGTTCGCAACTCACGGGCATATCTTACACGAACAGGGAAACGTTCTCTGCCTTCGACAGTATTTGTAAGAGTCATTCCACCAATAGCACTTTGCAAAACATCCTGAATATCACTTACTTTCATTCCGTATCTGGCAATGGCTTCGCGATTTAATTTAATTTCCATATAAGGTGCTCCAACGGCTCTATCATAAAAAACTGATGATGCTTTTATATCTGGAATTTGTTTTAAAATATTTTCAAAATCAAGACCTGCTTTTTCAATGGTTTCGAGGTCTGGACCATAAACTTTTAAGCCCATAGGTGCACGCATTCCTGTTGAAAGCATTACTAACCGGGCTTGAATTGGTTGTAATTTTGGTGCTGATGTTAATCCTGGAATATTAGTTACTTTCACAATTTCGTTCCAAATATCATTGGGCGATTTAATTTCTTTTCGCCATTGTCTTAAATATTCACCGTTATCATCATGAATTAGAAATAAGTTGAAATTTTTAGAAATATATTGAAATAAGTTGTTAGAACGATGATTTTGAACAAGTAACCATTTATCATCAACCAAAACATAAAATTCGTCCTTTTCTTTATTGTACTTTACCCCATTAATTCTATCAATGTCTATATTATTCCCTTTTATTTCTATTGTATTTCTACTTATTTCTTTTTCATTTCTTTTTATTTCTACTGTATTTCTATCTATTTCTGCATCATTTATTATTTCCTCCTTAACCTTATTCATATCCAAAACGAAATCATCATTTTCATCTACTTTAAATCTTTTCCTGTGTCCTTCTGAATCAAGTATATATTCTGGTTTGTAATTAATTGTGTTTTCAAACATTTGAACAGGAGCCGGGTCAAGGGCAGAGTTTACTCTTCCCCATTTTCCAACAGCAACATCAACTTCGGGAATACTATTTAATCTTTTATCTAATAATTTAATGTATTCAATATTTTTTTCTATGCCTGTATGAGGCATGCTGGTTGGCATAAGTAAATATGAACCTTCGTCGAGTGATGGCATAAATTCTTTTCCAAATCCGGAAAATGTGTTTTGTGCCGATTGCCATAATGATGTTTGTTTAATATTCCAACCAACTTTTTCAAATCCTGTTGCAATAAATCCAAAACTTTTATTGAATCCTAACCAACTAACAATACCAAAAATAACAGTAAACAATGGGAGCATAAAGAATTTCCATCTGTTTCGTAAGCACCAGTTAAGTATTCTTATGTAATAATGAACAGTAAGTAAAAGCGGAGTTAAAATAATTGCTACAATTCCGGCTACAAACAAATAATTTGTAAATAATGAGTTATGTGCTCCCAAAGGAAGCCATTCGTAAGCAATATAATAAATAACTACAAGAGATGCAATTGCAATATTTATCAAGTTAGAATACTTTTTGCAATTTTCTTGCCATAGGTATTCGAGTAAATTATTAATTCCAAAAAGTATTAAAGCAATTGCAGTCCATGAATGCCATGTAATTATAAAACCTAATCCGGCAATTATTAAGCTAATGTTCCAAACACGATTTACTTTTTTTAAATCAAATCTTATAGAAAATAAATAATATGCTAATGTTGGTAATACTACTATTCCGAGTACATAAGATGCTAATAAAGCAAAAGATTTAGTAAATGCTAAAGGTTGAAAAAGTTTTCCTTCGGCTGCTTCCATTGTAAAAACCGGTAAAAAACTCACAATTGTTGTTGCTAAAGCGACAGTAACTGCTGCTCTTACTTCAATATTGGCATCGTAAATTAATTGTATTAATTTTTTCCCTTTTACGTTATGATTTCCCGGCATCTCCAGATGCCTTGTAACATTTTCAACATCAACAATTCCCATATCAACCATAACTCCAATGGCAATAGCAATACCCGATAGTGCAACTATGTTTGCATCAACATGAAACAATTTCATTGCAATAAAAGCCATTAAAACCGCGATTGGCAATAAAACCGAAACAATTATTGATGCCCTTAAATTCATCAGTAAAATAATAATAACAAGGATACTTATTAAAGTTTCGTGTGATAATGCCGACTCTAATGTGCCTATTGTTTCTTTAATTAAATCAGTACGGTCGTAAAAAGGGACAATAGTAACTTTTGAAACAGAGCCATCGGCAAGAGTTTTACTGGGAAGACCTGTAGAAAGTTCTTTAATTTTTTCTTTTACATTATTTATAACTTCTAAAGGATTTGAACCATATCTGGCGACAATCACCGCTCCTGTAGCTTCGCTTCCGCTTTTATCCAATCCGCCACGGCGGGTTGCTGGTCCAAAAGACACCTTTGCCACATCAGATATTCTTACCGGCACATTATTTCTTACGGTAACTACAGCACTTCTTAAGTCGTCAAGATTTTTTATATATCCAAGTCCTCTAATAACATATTCTACTTTATTCAGTTCAATAGTTTCTGCCCCAATATCAAGATTAGATTTTTTAACAGCGTCCATAATATCCATAATGGTAACATCGTAAGACTTCATCGCATCAGGATTAATATCAACTTGATATTCTTTTACATAACCGCCAATTGAAGCAACTTCGGCAACGCCATCGGCAGTTACCAAAGCATATTTTACGTAATAATCCTGAATTGTTCTTAATTCCTGAGGGTCCCAACCACCTGTTGGTTTTCCGGTTTTTTCGTCTCTGCCTTCGAGTGTGTACCAATAAATTTGTCCTAAAGCTGTAGCATCGGGACCTAAAGCGGGTTGAACACCAGCAGGTAATGTGCCCGATGGTAAAGAATTTAATTTTTCGAGAATTCGCGAGCGACTCCAATAAAACTCAACATCATCTTTAAAAATTATATAAATAAAAGACATTCCAAACATTGAAGTACTGCGAATTGTTTTAATGCCGGGAATTCCAAGAAGAGCTGAAGATAGTGGATATGTAATCTGGTCTTCAATATCTTTTGGATTTCGTCCCATCCACTCGGTTGCAACAATTTGCTGATTATCGCCGATGTCGGGAATTGCATCAACAGCAACAGGATTATGAGGTAAAAATCCTAAATTCCATTCAAATGGTGAAGAAACTAATCCCCAAACAACAAATATTAATAACAATAAAATTGCTACAAATCTGTTTTCGAGAAAATATTTTATTAAAAATTTTAACATTCTACTTATTAACGTTCAATGATTAATCGTTAATGTTTTATGTTCATCGTATCATTACCCATATTCATACTTTTATCGGCGGCTTTTTTCTCAACTAATTCCATTCCGCATTTAGGACACTTGCCTGCTACATCGCTTGTTACTTCGGGGTGCATTGGGCAAGCATAAGTAACTTTTGCAGAGTTCTGCTCTGTTGAAGTACTTTTATTATCCTGCGAATTGCAAGAATTTAATGCTAAAGTTAATACTAAAGCACTAACAACTAAAAAACTGATTTTTGTTCTCATGATTTTTAAAATTTAAATTAATTTAATAACATTATTTAATTTACGCTGAACTTCTGTTGCAAGAGCAACAAGTTTTTCGTTTTTTACTATACTCATTGATTCGAGAGGATTAATGGCTGCAACTTCTGTAAAGCCATCTGAAGTTTCCTGAATAATAATATTACACGGAAGCAGTAATCCTATTTTATCTTCTGCCTGCA
>JAVHRE010000359.1:7981-17975 GCA_036171495.1 Bacteroidales bacterium | reverse complement strand
ATTACAAATAATAAGTTTTCTAATAAAGTCATTTTTGAAATTCTTATTATGAGCCATGCAGTTAAAATGAAAGTTATTGCAAATAACAATATGCCAATTTTCTCGTGAACTTCCATTATTTCATGAATTACTTCATTGTGTGGAATTGCATTTGCATCAAACAAACCTGAACTTATAGTAAAAATAAAACTTATTAATGCGAATATTAAATTCCATAATACTACTTTTTTTAATTGATTGCTGCCTTTTAGCAAATCAATCAGTGCAATAATTCCCGAAACAATTAATAATGCTATAGGGAAATGCACAAACAAAGGATGAAATGTATTTACCATTTTTTAATAAATTTAGTGATTAAAATTAATTATTTGGATGATAGTTTTTATGAATTTCCTTTAATTGGCTCATTTGAATCACAACTTGATTTAATTCGTCATTTTGTATGTTGCACATACTATTATTTCCGCTATTACCCATCATTCCATCATTTCCGCTCATCATACCTCCATTACTTCCCATCATTTCTCCTCCGGTATTCATCATACTTGTGTGGCAATGATTAAACATCGAATCATTAGCATGAAAGCAACTATCATACTGATTAATTAACAAAATTTGAGGGTTGATTGTTGCGCTATAGTTCATTAGCGAATCATTATACAATTTTGCTGAATTATAAGCAATATTCATTTTACCTAACAAAACTTGTTGTTCCTGACTAAGTTTTTCGTTTTTGCTTTTTGCACAACTAATAATAGTTGCAGTAGCTGCAATTGCTACTACTAATAAAAACAATTTTGATTTCATAAAAATTTATTTTAAGGTTTAAAATTATTTTCTTTCATATTGACAACAACCCGAAAGTTTATTGTATGCTTTATCGGGAGCCTTTATCTTATCGGTATCGTAACCTGTATCGGCAACTAACTGGTGTATTTTTTCAATTTTAATAACATCGGGGTTGTAAGTTACAGTAAGTTGTTTAGTTTCCTGATTCCATTCACTTGAAGATATGCCTTTTTTATTTGTTAAGGCACCTTCAATTTTTTTCTTACACATTCCGCAATTACCATTTACACCAAAAGTTTCGGTTTTTGTGTTTGCGTTTACACTTTCTGATGATTTAATAATTCTCTTTTCCAGAGCCATACCACATTTAGGACAATTTCCAGCGGTTTTTGAAGTTACGTCGGAATGCATTGGACATACATAAATAACTTCTCCTTTAGTAGAATTATCAACACTTTTTGTTGAACTGCCTGCACTATGATCATGCCCTCCGCCACATTGCGAATAAGCGGTACCAAAAGACACCATTAATAATGTCAACAATGTTGACGTTAAAATGGTTTTGCGAAAAAAATTTTTGTTTTTCATTTTTTTTAATTTTTAAAATTATAATTATTGATTTATAGTTATTTGTTTTGCATAAGAAAAACAAATAACAAAGTGAAATTTGTTAAAGTAATTAACAAACTACAATAATCATAATCTAAAAATTGAAAAAAGGATATTAAGATTCTCTTTTATTAGGGGCGGGATAACTTTTTCTTTAGAAAAATCAAGAACAGCATTTAATATAAATATTTTAGTTGAAGAAAGTAAAAACAAATCTGTTACACTGTTGTTAGGTTTTAAATTAATTGTATGCGATTGAACAACTTTTGTTTTTACCTTATATATATGGTTTACATTATGACATAATGGACAATTACCATCGCAGCATTTTTTAGCATTAGAAAATATTGAAATAGAAAATAATCGGTTATTGCAAAAATGTTCGGATATAAATATACCACTTGTAGATATAAGGAATGTTAGCGAGAGTAATATATTTATAATAATTTTCATTAATTTAAGTTCAAATTCTTAGAATATTTATTTTTTGTATTTAGACATTGCGCTATTAAAAAGGTTTAATTTATAATTTTATTTATTCGTAAAAATATTCATACTTCTTTTTTAATTTTTTACTACAAATTGGGCAATATCCTTTTGTCTCTTGTTTTGTGTTAGGATGTTTTTTACAAACATAATATTTCTTTTTAGTTGTTTTTTTGTAATTAGTTGAATTATCTATGCTGCTATGATTATGAGAACTTGACGATGAATTTCCGCCTCCACTATGACAACTCTGTGAATACCCATTTTTTGAAATTATTAAGAACAAACATAAGACCACGACTATACTCTGCACGGGGTAAATTATTATATTTGGGTTCTGGTAAAAGGTATAAGGTACAACACCCTCAAAGACAAGGGGGCATGCCCCCTTGTAATTACCAGCAACCCGCAGAATCCAAGTTCCAAGAACCAATATCAACGCTGTGAACCATCTTGGAATTTGAGATTTTGGGCTTTGCCTTTATACCATTATAACTCTATACCTTTTTGTATTCATGAAATATTAAAATTTATCCCGTTTGCAGTATAACTGAATCTAAGCATTTTTGCTTTCGCAAACCTGCCAAGATTCAGTATATATGCGGAAACTATTCTTTTACAAATTTATAAGTTTTGTTTATTTTATCTATAGCAATAAAATACATCCCTTTATTTAAAAAAGAAATATCAATACTATAATTTAGTTTATTTATTTTATTATCAATAACAGTATTGCCAAGAATATCTGTTATATTAATTTCAGAATTAATTAAATTATCATTATTTAAATCAATATATAAGATGTCTTTAATTGGATTAGGATAAATTTTTATACCTGAAATTAAATTTTCATCAATTCCAATAATTGTAATATTTATTGTTTGTGTAATGGTATCGTGACCACATGAATTACTTGCAATAAGTGTTACTAAATAGTTTCCAACATTAGTATAAGTATGTGTAGGATTAGCAGTAATAGCGGTAGATAAATCGCCAAAATCCCAACTGTAGAAAGTAGCATTGGTAGATGTACTTGTAAAACTAACTGTTCCCTGATTATCAATATAAGTATAGCCGGCAACGGGTAAATTTACAGATGTTACATTTTTAGTGCGTGGTGTACTGCTGCCACATACATTATCAGCAGTAACAGTAATAGTACCGGAAGTTGTACCTACAGTTGTTGTAATGCTGTTAGTATTACTTGAACCGGTCCATCCAACTGGTAAAGTCCATGTATAAAACAATCCGAGAACATTGGTTACAGAATATGTTTTTATTGCATTTTCGCATGGAGCTGTAGTTCCAATAATTCCACTTGGTTGCGCAGCAGTTGTAACGACATTAATATATCCTGATTTTAGTTTTGGAGCACTAGATCCGGTTCCATCATCTACTGATAAAGATACGT
This sequence comes from Bacteroidales bacterium, assembly GCA_036171495.1. GTDB lineage: Bacteria > Bacteroidota > Bacteroidia > Bacteroidales > GWA2-32-17 > GWA2-32-17. The sequence continues at coordinate 14,680 of JAVHRE010000359.1, read as the reverse complement.
CATAAACGCCTGCAGTATTGTAAACAACTGAAGGGTTTGATAAGTTAGAGGCAGATGGTGTTCCGCCAGTAAAATTCCATTGCCATAATATAGGTGTTCCGCCAGTAGTTAAATCGGTAAAATTAACCGTACTGCCTACACATACATTAAGTGGTGAACCTGAAAAATCGACAAATAAATTGGTGTTTATATTATTCCATTTCCACATGCCATTGGTTGTTGCATCGGTATTAAACCAGCCCGACCAACCAACAGAATCATTAATAAATTCGACATATAAATGTTGAGTATTATCAATAATATTCCATGATGTTCCACCATCCAGACTATATGAAGAACCCGAAGAGCCAGAAGCAGCACCGGTAGTAAACACAGTATTTGTACCTTCTATAAAACATAAGCCGTTTGTAAATACTGAACCTGTTGTAGTTAATTGTGTCCAATTTGCACCGCTATCGGTAGATTTATATACGATACCGTTGGCATCTACAATAAGTCCGGTAGTAAGTGATGTAAATGACAGATTTCCGCTCATTGTGGCAGAACCAAAATCAGTTAAAGGTGACTGATAAACTTGAAAAGTTAAACCTTTATCGGTTGAATGATAAATTCTGCCTTTGTTTGTAGTAAACCAAACACTGTTGCCAACTACTTCGATTTGACGGGTATATCCATATTCTCCTGATAATGGAGCAGGAATATTTGCTGCTATAGTAGGTACCCAATTAGTTCCACCATCAGTTGTGGTATAAACTTCAAATCCACCATTTATTGGGTCGCCCACACAGAAACCAGTATTAGCATCCCAAAAATGAACAACATCTGTAAATGAGCTTGCATTGTTAAATATTGCGGTATTTTGTCTAAGCCAGTTAGTGCCACCATCGGTTGTTTTCCATATTCCGCCTATTTGTCCTGCTGCATTAGGGAAAGCGGCTAACCATGCAGTATTGGCATCAACAGCAGTGAGCATAGAAATTCCTAATGCTGTATCCCCAATATTAATAGTGCCTGGTGTCCAAGTAGTACCTCCATTGGTAGTTTTAGTAAATTCCTGAATATTAGCAGCTGTTGCTGTGCCATCATAAGCAGTTGCCCATATTATATTTTTGTCAACAATAGAAATAAAATTAATTCCCCTTGATGCAGCCGCAAAACCGGAAGCTTCTACAAACCATGCCCCATAAGGCTGTAAACTTACATTAATGTAATTAGTTCTGGTTAATGTTTGCGAACTTTGAGAATTGGTAACAGTTAAAATTGCATCATAAACTCCTGATGCAGCATAAGTAATTGCTGGAGGAGTTTGACCTGTGTATGCCGATGGTGTTCCTCCGGGAAAAGACCATTGCCAATTAGTAATAGGATTTCCTCCTCCGGCAGAGTTATCATAAAAAGTAACAGACTGCCCTTCATAAATAGAAACAGGAGCTCCCCAAAAATTAACAAGAGGGTCGCCGGTTAAAGTTGCCTGAACGCATTGCATTGCAGCAAAAGCATTTATTCTTGGACCAACATTTTGATTAATATTAACTCCCGAAGATATTAAACAACTTTGAATTTGTGCAGGAGTAAGTGTTGGGTTTACGCTTAACATTAAGCCTACAAGCCCTGCAGCAAAAGGACATGACATAGATGTTCCGCTCATTCTTGCATAAGAGTTGCCGTCAGTTGTATAAACGGTACTGAGTAAACCGCCATTAGTAAATCCACCGGGAGAAGCAATGTCAACAAAAGGAGTTGAGCCATTATAGTTTGAAAAACTTGAACGGCTATCGTTACCATCAACAGAGCCAACGCCAATAACATTATTATATGCAGCAGGATAATTAAGTGTTGTATTTCCATCGTTACCGGCAGATGCTAAAAAAACTACTTCGGGATAAGAATTAATTAAAGTTTGTGTTGCTGCACTCGCAGTTGTACCGCCAAAAGACATGCTTACTACATTAGCTCCGTTTTCGCAAGCCCATTGTATTCCTTCATAATCGTACCATATATTATCGGAAGTGGCGCTATTAGGAGTAGTTTTTACTGCTATTAATTCGACATTACCTCCTAAAGAAGCGATTCCTCTGTTATTATTAATATCAGCTGTTGCCAGTCCTGAAGTATGCGTTCCGTGCGACCACCCTTGGTCGGCGCTATAAACCAAAGGAGGGGTTGCATCGTTGTCGTTATCTGCAACATCAAACTGTTTAAATGTGGTTATATCCAAGTGATTTGTAAAAATTGCATTGTCAACAATTGCAACTTTAACCGAATTACTTCCCAAACTAATGTCCCATGCCTGCGCTGAATTAACTAATGTATTATACCAATTATCTGTTCCGTTGTAGTATGTATCGTTAGGTATAAAACCAATTTTACAGATAGGTTCTTTTTCTGCAAATTCAATTACAGATAATTGAGTTAATTTTTTTATAATCTGTTCGATTTCTGAATAGTTAGAAAAATAAACACGATATATTTTCATTAACTCTTCTTTATTAGTGTAGAAACTTGGTCTTTCAAATTTTGTAATTGAAAAGCCATTTAAAGCTTCGGCTAATTCGGGATAATCGGAAAGTTTTTCTTCTTTGCTGAAACTGTTAATACTTGTTCGTTTAACTAATTCTTTAGTATTTACACTCTTTTTCAATTTAAACATTATTCGCCCGTCTAAAAAGTTGGGGTTATAAGTTTGTGAAAACGATACGCTTACAATAAAGAAAGCGATAATTAAAAAACTTAAATTTTTCATGATGATTTTGTTTTAAATTATTATTTTGGATGATACTTTGTATGAATTTCCCTTAATTGACTCATTTGAATCATTACCTGATTTAACTCATCATTTTGAGTATTACACATTTCATTACTTCCGCTGCCGCCCATCATTCCACTGTTTCCGCTACCCATCATGCCACCATTTCCGCCCATCATTCCTTCATCGGTATTCATCATACTTGTGTGACAATGATTAAACATCGAATCATTAACATGATAACAACTGTCGTACTGATGAATTAACAAAGTGCGAGGATTGTTCGTTGCACTGTAATTCATAAGCGAATCGTTATACACTTTTGCATTATTATATGCAACATTCATTTTTCCCAGCAGAACTTGTTGTTCGGAACTAAGTTTCTCGTTTTTGCTTTTTGCGCAACTAATAATAGTTACAGTAGCTGCAATTGCTACTACGAATAAAAACATTTTTGATTTCATAAAAATTAATGTAAAGTTAAAAAATTATTATTAATTAAACCTTAAGAACATAAATACTGCCATCATAGCTATCATTATAGCACCACCTGCAATATACATCATTCCCCTATGCTTTTCTTTTTCGCCATGCATCATACCCATGCAACCCATATTCATATTTTGTGATGAATCAGAATTTTTTAATATTAATTCCATTCCACATTTTGGGCATTTACCAGGTTTATCGGAAATTACTTCGGGATGCATGGAGCAGGTATATGTTTTTATACTATCTTTTAAAGTATTTACATTTTTGTTTTCAATACTTTTTGTTGAACTATTTTCATGTTTTGAGCACGATTTACTACTTCCTCCGCAACATTGCGAATAAGCAGTACCAAACAACACCATTAATAATGTCAATAATATTGACGTTAAAACGGTTTTATGAAAAAACTTTTTTATTTTCATTTTCTATATTATTAAAATTGTTAAAAAATTATTCTTTAATTAGTTTTAAAGTTTCCGATTTGCCATTAATATTTACCGAAAGAAAATATACTCCTGCTTGTAACTCGGTTTTAAAAAGTTTATTTACGGCTAAATCATAAGGTCCTGCAATAAAATTATTTTTATAATAAGCCAACCTTTGCCCTAAAACATTTGTAAGGGTGAGTTCTACATCAGACGATTGGGTTAAATCAAAAACTAAAACTGATTCATTATTGATGGGATTAGGAAAAATATTTAAGTTGTTAGTAACTGAAAGTGGTAAGTTTTCTATATTGGTTAATTGGTCTAAATTAATATCGTCAATATATATCTTATTTCCGCCACCCGATTTAGTTTCAAACTTAAATCTTAAGTTAGGGTGACTTAAAAACGCGTATATATTGAGTATTTCTTTTCTCCACAAAGATGTATCAGTAGGAGTCCACGTTGAAGCGTAATTTCCTCCATTAGTAGAAAGTGCAGAACCTGATTTATTATATCTTTCATACCAGGTTTGTCCACAATTATAAGAGACATAAACCATTAACTGGTCGGTTGAATTTATATCTTTTTGAGAGTATGAAACTCTAAATGAAAAATGTTTATCGGGATTGCTACCTAATAATATATTGGGTGAAATTAAATTTGAGGTTTGACCTGAAGTGTTTAAATCACTATTTACCATAGCAGATGCTGTCCCGGAATAAAATGCATTTCCGACTCTTTCCCATAAACTATTACCATCTCCATTTATAAGCCAGTTTAAATTAGTATCGGCTGCGTTTACAGGAAAAGCATTATATTCAAATCCCTCTGTCCAAGGAATTCCTTCACCAACCGAAGAGTTTTGAACCTGAACAATTTGAGATTTTGTAATTTGATAACTGCCACTTGTATTTGTAACAGTTAATGTCGCATTATAACTACCAGCAGTTGAATATGAAACAATAGGGTTAGTATCATTAGAAACTGAAGGTAAACCACCCGGAAATGACCATAATAAACTATAACCCGAATCAACATTCCAGGTTAAATCGGAATATTGAACTGTTAAGCTATTGCATCCAAATGTTTTGTTATAAGAAAAATCGGGAACGGGAGTACAAACTTGTGCAATATAGGCATCATTTGTACCTGTGGCTAATAAATTTGAAGCAGTCCAGAGATTATTTCTACCACTTATACTACTATTTAATGCTGCTCTCATTCTCGTTTTCTGACCTTCAGTAAACATTCTGTCGCAATAGGAATAGTCCATGTAATTTTGAACATTCTCAATAACACCAGATGTACAAACAGCAGATGTTAAGACACATGAAGTATGTCCTTTGGTAATAGGAGTATCCGATACACCATCATCTCCACAAGTAACACCCGGATTGTTTGTACTTCCCCAAGGGTGCATTAAATTTAAAAAATGTCCAACTTCGTGAGTTAACGTTCTTGCGGTTGTATAGTTTCCGGTACCAATACTGCCAACGTAAGAAGCCAGACTTATTACTCCATCATAAGGAACACCCCATGCTCCCGATACACTTGAAGGATAATAAGAATATCCGGCAGCACCTGACTCAAGATTATTTGCAGTCCATATATTCAAATATTTTGTCCTGTTCCACGATGGCGAAAGTAGTTTAGTGTTATCATTTGCATTATAAGTATCACTGGTAACAGTTCTAACAATTCCATCGGTACAATTTCCATTAGGGTCAATTTGAGCTAAGCGAAATTGAATATGAATATTAGCAGCGATTCCTTGAAATTCAGGAATTATATTAACAGTATCTGCATTTAATTTATTATAATCTTCATTTAATATCCTCATAGCATCTAAAATCTGTGCTTTAGATATATTTTCGGAACCATAATTATGGAGCACATGAAAAACTACAGGTATTATATATGTAACTTCAGATTTCTGATTGTTCTGTGTAAACTGTTTGGTAAATGTTTCAAGTTCAGCCTTTGCCTTTAAGGCATCAGGGTTTTCTTGTTCTGCTTGATGGTCTGCTTCATATTCGGAACATAAACGAGTTTGTGCAACTCCATTTTGAAATATTAAAATGAAGATAATGAATGAAATAATTTTTAGTATCATAAAAGATGACTTGCCAAAGAATAATTTATAACCATGATTATTATTATTCTCTTTATATATTTGTTTGACGACATACGATGTTTTCATTTTTTAATTTTTTATTTAATTTTAAACATTAATTAACACAATACCTTAAGACATAAGGATTGATAAAATGCCATAGAATTTTCCAGTTGTTAATTAAAACAACCGAATAAAATCATAATCTAAGTTTAGAGAAAAATATAGGTGAATAAGACTTGCCGGGTGGCGGATTAATTTTTACAACAAGTAAATTAACAGTAGCATATTTTAAAAGAGAAGATTGGGGTAATAAATTAAATAACGAGACAAAACTATTGTTGGAATTATAATTTAAAGGTTCGGATTGAACACATTTTGTTTTTACCTTATATATATGGTTTACATTATGGCATAATGGACAATTACCATCGCAGCATTTTTTAGCATTAGAAAAAAAAGAAACAGAAATGAATTGGTTATTGCAGAAATGTTCGGAAACGAAAATTCCTGTTGTGGATAAGAGAAACGAAATAGAAATAGCTATGTTGAGCAGAATTCTCATTGATTTTAATTATACAAATATTTTAAAAATTAATGATTTTTTCTTTAGACTATAGTTTTTATAAAAGGTTGCATGTTAAGTTTAATTTATGTCAAGTTTCACAAGGTTGTTTATGATAACCTGATTTCTGTATAAATTCTGCGTAACATCAGTTAATACTTATTATTATTTAACGTAAAATTACAAGTTCTTTTTTATTTTATCAAACATTTTTAAATTTATTTTGATTTATTTTTTAAATGGTTGATTTGTCACTCTTTACATTCACATGCTTACTTGCTACATTCATATACTTACTTTCTACATTCATATACTTACTTTCTACATTCATATACTTACTTTCTACATTCATATA
>JAVHRE010000359.1:0-7881 GCA_036171495.1 Bacteroidales bacterium | reverse complement strand
CTTACTCTCTATATTCACATGCTTACTCTTTAATGTCAGATGCTTACTTTCTTATGTCAAATGCCAATTCGTCAGTGTAAGCTCCTTACTTAGAGTCTGTCCGTAATATCAATCTTTTTCATTTTCAGGTATAAGGTATATGGTATAAGGAAATAGGTGTCAAGTTTCACAAGGTTGTTTATGATAACCTGATTTCTGTATAAATTTTGCGTAACATCAGTAAATAAGAACAAATTTATGTGTTTTCTTGCAAACACTATATAAAAAAACTGCCTCAATTTGAGGCAGTTTTTATTTTTTATTTTTGTTTTGGCGCTTCGTTATTTGGTTGAGGTGTTTCAACCTTTTCAACATCCCCCGTAACTCTTAAAGTAATATTAGTATTATCGGGGTCATTTGTTATAACTGTAACGGTTTTATTTTGTTTTCCGGGTTTGCCTGCCGAATTAAATGTAGTTTTAATTGTAGTAGTTTGTCCGGATTTAATTGTAGTTTCTGTAGGAGTAGCAGCAGTGCAACCACACGAAGCTTTAACTTTTCTAATTAATAAATCGGATTTTCCGTTATTTGTTAATTTAAAATCGAAGTTTGCTAATTCACCTTCTTTAATGGTATTAAAATTAAATTCTTTTGTTTCAAAATTTGCTTTTGGTGCATTGGCACGTTGGGCGGAGGTAAGTTTTGTAAAATCTTCTTCGATAGTTGCACTAATCGAAATACGATTACTTGCATCAAATTTACCATTTACAATAAGGTCTATTCTATCCATAATAAAGCCCCAATCAGTTTGTTTTGTTCCATCGTAAGTTGCTATAATATTACCTTTACCATTAGGTTTTATTGTTTCAGGAACAGCTTTAATAGTTATATGGTTTGGCACTTTTTCAAAAGTTAATTTTAAATCTTCATTTGATGTGTTTAATACTTGCAAGCTGTCTGTTTTTACTTCTGTAGTAAAAACTTTTATAAAGGCAATCTGATTCGATTTTAGTCTTAACCCGCTCATTAATGTAGGGTAATCATCTTCTAAAGTTTTTGGTTTTGGGGTAACGGTACCTTTAATTGTTAAAATTACTGTGTTATTTTCTGCATTTGAAGTTACAGTTATTGATTTATTAAATGGACCGGGACGATTTTGAGGATTGTAAGTAGCTTTAACTATTCCTTTTTTCCCGGGTAATACTGGGTCTTTGGTCCAATCGGGAGTTGTGCAACCGCAAGATGCTTTTACGCCTTGAATAATTACAGGTGCACCACCAGTATTGGTAAATGGAAACTCTTTGGTAACTGGTCCTTTTTCTTCGTTAATTGTACCAAAGTCGAATGATTCTTCCGAAAATGTTATTTTTGGGTCTTTTGTTTGAGCATTAATAAATGCTGTTATACCTAAAAATAATGCAAACGATAAAATTGAAATCTTTTTCATATTTAATAATTTTATAATTATTTATTGTTACGGCAAAATTAACAATAACAATACAAGTTTCATAATGCTTTAACTTATTTTTTTATGGTTTAACAAAAATTAACCAGACAATAAATTGGTAATTCATCATAAAGTTTAAACAAAAATGTTATAAGATGTTGATATTGTTGTATTTAATTCCTATAAATAGAACATCATCAATTTGAGATTGTTTGCCTTTCCAATGATTAAATAAATCAATAATTTTATTTTGTTGTTCGAGCATTGTTAAGGAATTTATTTCTGAAATCCATTTTTGTAAACCTGATATTTTAAGTTTTTTACATCTTTCGCCACCAAATTGGTCTGGTATTCCATCGGTAAAAAGATATATACAATCGTTATTATTTAAAATAAATTTATGCTCTTTAAATTCTTTTGTGGCAAAATGTTGCGATGCTCCAATTGAGAATTTGCTACCTCTTACATACTCTAATTTGTTTTCTTTATATAAAAACAATGGGCGCATTGCCGATGAAAAGAGCATTTCATTGGTTCTTAAATTAAATTCGCAAACTGCAACATCAAGTCCATCATTTGCTTTAGTGTTTTCTTCGGTTTGAAGTGAAGTTTGCAATTCTTTATCGAGTTCGTAAAGAATTTGTGAAGGTGAAGTAACGTATTTTTTCCGTAAAATATCTTTCAATATAGTAGAACAGATAAGTGACATAAATGCTCCTGGAACTCCATGTCCTGTTGCATCTGCACATATTAAAATAAATTTTTCACGGTCTTCTGTTTGATAAAAAACATAAAAGTCGCCACTAACAATATCGCGTGGTAAATAGTAAACAAATGAATCGTTAAAAGTTGAATGTAATTTTGAAACAGTTGGTAAAATTGCTTCCTGAATACGTTTTGCGTAATTTATGCTGTCTGTTATGTCTTTGTTTTTTTGTTCAATAAGTTCTTTTTGAGCAATAACTTCGTGAGTTCGTTCATCGAGTTTTTGCTGTAAAATTTCTTCTAACCTCCTGTGGTTTTGTTCGCGAATTTTAATAAACAAGTACAACAAATAAGCAACAATAACAATACAAGATAGAATAAACCACCACTTTTTCCAAATAGGCGGTTCAATTACAATTTCTAATTTGAATGGTTTTAAAGTGCATATACCATGCGAATTATAAGCTTTTATAAGTAAAGTGTAATTGCCATCTTCGAGGTGTGGAAAAACAGCAAAAGTATTATATGTTTGCTCCGACCATTCTTGGTCGTAACCCTCTAACATAAATTTATAGGTAACCATTTCGGGATTTCGAAATGTTATTCCAACAAAGTCTATCCTTACTTTATATTTACTATAAGGCATTGATATGTTACCAATTGACTTAACTTCGTTATCGTTAAATTTTATCGAATTAATTGTTACAACAGGCGGAATCCGGTTTATCACATTTTTTCTGAAATCGTATCTTAATATTCCATTTGTTGTGCCGAGCCACATTATTCCTGAATTATCTACACAACTTGCATTTATATTACAATCGGTTAAAATTCCTCTGTTTTTACCAAATTGCTGAATTGATGTTTGAAAAATTGAGCTGATGCCTTGTCTGTGTCCAACCCAAACTGTTCCTGTTTCGTCAGAAATAATGCTGTAACAATAATCAGAGAGTAACCCGTTTGTACTATTAAAATTTTTAAAAGTGCTGTCAGTTTTAACGTAAACGCCATTTCCGTAAGTCGCAAGCCACAACCGTCCTTTTATATCGAAGTTTATAGAGTTAATTTTAAGCATTTCGTCAGATGTACTTATTTTTATTTTCCTTATTATACCATTATTATAACAACTTAAATAATTGGTTGGCGTAGCGAGCCATACATTTGAATTAACATCTGTAATTAAATGATTTATATAATTATGAGGAAGACCATCAGTTGTAGTAATTATTTTTTTTGTGTTTTTATCTTTATCAATAACAATTAAACCATTATGAGAACCAATAAAAATGTTTTCGCCAAAACCATCTATAGAACTAATAGAATTAATAAGTTGGTCATCGGAAATGTAATAGGGTTTGGTTTTTTCTTTTTCGGTGTCGAATATAAAAATTCCTTTTTTATCGGTACCAATCCAAAGCAAATTATCTTTATCTAAGTATAATGCAGTGATTTTATCGTTTGGAATGCCATTTTTTTCAGAAAAAAAGATAGGTGAGCCAATTTGTTCGGATAAAATTTTTATTAATTTACCATTTGTTCCAGCCCATATACAATTTTTACCTGAATAGATTGAAGTAACAGAAACATCGGTAGTTTCGTTATTTAAAATAAAAGTAAAATAATTTTCGTAAAATGTTGCCAGCCCACTACCATAAGTGCCAATCCAAATATTTTGTTCACGGTCGAAAAGTAATTTTTTAATATTTTGACTGTTTAGCCCATTACTTTGGTCAAATATTATTGGTTTTTGATATGAATTATTATTTGTAGAAAAAGGAATATTAATTAATCCTTTACCCATAGTGGCGAGCCACAAACTGCCATTCGGTTCGCAAACTATGTCTTTTACAGGTACTTCAGATAGTTTTAATTCAGAAAATATTTCTTTAACTGTTAAACCCGTTAAAGAAAAAAGTCCTGCATCTTCGGTTCCAAAATAGTAGTTGCCTGTATATTTTGAAAAATAGACGCATTCGATTTTAGTTGATGGACTATTTTTTATTTTGTTAAGTCCATTGGGTTTACTCGGATTAAAAACATACAAACCATTGCCACTTCCAACTAAAATGTTTTTCCCCATAAAATTTATGCTGTAAACTTGTTGCCCGTTGAATGCTTTTGAAAATAATTGAATTTTATAATCTGAAGAAATCTTACAAATTCCTGCATTTTGTGTTGCAATCCAAACGGAACCATCATTTTCTGGAATAATTGCATTAATTGTTCCTGAGTTTTTTGTTGGGATTTCGATATTTATAAAATTATTTCCATCAATAACAGTAATTTTTCCGTTGTTGTGACCAAACCAATTTCTACCTTTTGTGCCTAAACAACTTGCCGAAATAAAGTTGTCGCCACTTATTTTTGAAAGGTCGAAATTTTTGAAAGAATGTCCATCGAAACGGAAAAGTCCCTCACCGGTACCAAGCCACAAAAATCCAATTGAATCCTGATGAATAGAATAAATATACGGATAAATGCCATCTTTTTCGGCATCGTAAATTTTAAAACGATAAGATTGCGTAATCCCAGAAAAGAAAAATAACAAACTGAAAAGAAAAACAAGAAATGAAGTTTTAAACATTATTATTTCTGTTACTATTCAACTGCAAAAGTAAAAATAAATTGTTTCATTGTTAAATTGTTTTATTGCTAAATGGTTAAATAACAATGAAACATTTTATTATACTGTACGCGGGATAAATCCGATAGCTATCGTATCGTATATTTTTTTTAAACCCCGAAACCCAAGTCCTGCACTGGGCGAAGTCGAAGTGTTAAAGCTCCAAACCTGTGGCGAGTCCTTCGGCTTCGCTCATGATAAATTCCACCGAACCATCCCAAGTTGTGCAGGCACCCCACTTGGAATTTGGGATTTGAAATTTGGAATTTTTAAAAATAGTCGTTTTTATCCCGTTTTTAATATAAATTGGTATAATCTTCCGATAAAATCGGAACAAGTAGTGACTAAAAAGAACAGAGGCTGAAAATTAATTTATTTTTTAATTGGAGTAGCAATAATTTTACCTTTAAATTTAGGAATACCACCAATAGGGCTAACATAAAATGGCATCATTTGTCCGTATTGGTTAGTTACATAAATTACTACATTATTGTTTCTTATAGCTAGTGTTCTGTTTTTAACAAATTGAATATCAATTGATGTGTTTTTTTCTTCGGCTACTATTTGGTGTATGCTTGATTCCCAATTCCCGTCGCCCGAAACTTTAGCATTAATTCCATTTTTCGAAACAGAAATCAATCTTATTAAACCGTCGTTATCCCAATCAAAATTGAATATTTTAATAGAAACAACATCTTTATCAATATATGGATAAATGTGCGAAACATTGCTCGGATTATCGTGCATTCTAAAAGTATATTTAAAAGTAAAAGCATTGCTTCCCTCAACTGCCTTATTGTCATCGGCTTGCGTACTTATAAAATATTTATACAGATTACCATCATCTCCCGAAACGCCTTGAGCTATAATTTTAAATACATAACCTCCATATTCTTTACTAAGTTCGCCTTCGGTTGGATTAAATGGTCCAAATGAATACCAGTTTTTATCATATTTTGGATTATCATCGAACGTTTTAGTAGCAAGTAAGTTTCCGCTTTTATAATTCCCGACTGGTTTAATGTTTTTTGCATCAGGGTCGGTAATGCAACCTTTTCCACCATATACCGAGAATGAGGTTTTAGTATCGAATTTGCCTTTAAGCTCATCTAATTCGCCGCCACAATCGGGGTCGTAAACCCTTACATATATAGGATTTACTTGAGTAGTAGGAATTGCAACAAAAAAAATCTGGCAAAAATCATCGTCACCCCATTTTGTATCGCTTTGTGCACCAAAAGTAACAAGATAAGGAATGTTTTCTTCGGTTGATGGAATTGATTGAGCTTTACTGTTTTGTGAAAAAAGCTGAAAAACTAATATAATAAATAGGTATAAGCGAATTGTTTTTATCATAAGTCAAAATTATAAAAAAATTAGAATATCAAAAAATAAAAAATAATAAAACAAATAAAATCGCAATGTCGCTATAATAGTGCATGCTTATAGATGCCTTATATTTCCACCATAACAGGACAATGGTCGGAATGAAATACTTGTTGCAATATTGCTGCCGATTTTAATTTGCTTTTAAGTTTTTCGCTAACAAAATGATAATCAATTCTCCATCCAAGGTTTTTATTTCTTGAATTTTGGCGGTAACTCCACCAACTATATTCGTTTGGTTGGTTGTTAAATACTCTGAACGAATCTATTAAACCTAATTCAACAAATTTAGTTAACCACTCTCTTTCTTCGGGTAAAAATCCTGACACATCGGTATGTTGAGCAGGATTGTTAATGTCAATAGGTTTATGGCAAATATTAAAATCGCCCGAAACAATCACATTTTCTCTACTTTTTAATAGTTCTTTAATGTAATTATAAAACGCATCTAAAAATTCCATTTTAAAATATTGGCGAACATCGCCCATCGAGCCAGATGGAACATAAACTGAAATTTGAGTTAAATCGCCAAAATCGGCTCTTATAACTCTGCCTTCTTCATCAAATTTTGAAATTCCAATGCCGGTTGAAACAAAATCTGGTTTTTGCTTCGATAACAGGGCAACACCACTGTAACCCTTTCGTATTGCGCTATTCCAAATAGGTAAATATCCCAAATCGATAAATTTATTAACATCAAATTGAGCGGTGGTTGCTTTTAATTCTTGAAAACATATTATATCGCATTTCGATTCTGATATCCAATTTAATAAATCTTTAGATAATGCTGCACGTATGCCATTTACATTGTATGAAAATATTTTCATTGATTTTTAAATTTAATTATAGACAAAAATAGTTATTTTTGTATAAATAGTGTTAGAAAGAAAACGCAGTATTTGATAAGAAAACATCAAGTTTAAAGCCTGTCCCGAACTTGCTTCGGGAGCTTGCGATGGCTAATAAAATTAGGAGTTCCGCCTAAGCGGAATGACTGATTTTTTAGACGAGCATAACGCAAAAATTGACGTTTTCTTGCAAACACTAAATACCTTTTACAATGATTGTGTCAATTTTAGGTACTCGTGGTGGAATAGGTTCAACAACATTGTTGTCGAATTTGTTTGAGCTATATAAAGAAGACGGAGTAAATTCTTGCTGGCTTTCGCTTACTCCACCTTTTCCACCATTGTTTTCGCAAAAAGATTTTAATTGGGAAAAAATATTTTCAATTAAGCGTAATATTCCTGTTTGGGATAAAAATAAATGCAATTATTGTAACAAATGTGTTTTGCTTTGTGTTTATAATGCTATTGAGCATTATCATAACGAATACAAATTCCATAGCGAATCGTGCAATTCGTGTAAGCTATGTGTAGATTGTTGTGAACAAAGGGCATTGAATTTTGAGTTATTAGAATTAGGCGAAATGTATGCAAATTTAACATCGAACAATAATATGTTGAAACTAAAATTAAACGAAAAGGAATTAATTTCGGAATGGCATATATCAAATATTTTCAGTTTCTTAAAAAAATATTTTAACAAAAATGAAATTTGTTTTGTTGATATTTCTTCGGGATACAAAGAACTATGGAGTGAATTTTTTAAATTATCAGATATTGTGATTTTATATACTGATGATACAATCGTTTGGGATTTAATTTATCAATCACTTTCGCCACGAGATGCCAAATTAATTCTTGCAGTTACTAAATCGTCTTATACTGAATTTATAAAA
>JAVHRE010000358.1:0-2292 GCA_036171495.1 Bacteroidales bacterium | reverse complement strand
GGATTCCCGCCTGCGCGGGAATGACGGGAAACCGTGAATGTTTTGTAATTTTGCAGGGTGAGTAGTTACAAACTTTTAACTTTTTAACTTTTCACTTATTTATTGTCAGTATTCAATAATTTTATATCAAGTTCAACCATTACATAACCTTTTGAAATAGATTGTCCTTCGATTACATTTACCTTTTTGATAATGCCCGAATATGGCACTTTTATAGTATTCTTCATTTTCATGGCATCTAAAACCAATAATTTATCGCCTTCAATAATGTTATCACCTTCAGCAACATAAACTTTACTAACAATTCCGGGAATAATAGAAGCAACCAAAGACGGGTCAGATATCTGCCAAACCTTTCTGTTTTCAAACTTTTTAGTAATTATTGTTTTATATTTTATATCATCTACATTTAGCGTTTTAATAACTGATTCGTTAGTTTTTTTTCTTTCTTTCTTCATATCATAAATATTATTTTAAAATGGTGGAATTCCGTGTTTTTTATGAGGATTAGTGTTTGTTTTATCTTTTGATATCGAAATTGCATGAACTAATATTCTTCTGGTTTCTTTAGGCTCAATAACGGTATCTATATAACCTTTTGCTGCAGCAACATAAGGATTTGCAAATCTTTCCTTATATTCCTTAACCTTTAATTTACGCATTTTTTCGGGGTCTTCAGATTCCGCAATTTCTTTTTTGAAAATTATATTTGCAGCACCTTCGGGTCCCATTACAGCAATTTCGGCACCTGGCCATGCAAAAACAAAATCGGCTCTTAAATGTCGAGAACCCATTGCAATATAACCTCCACCATAAGCTTTTCGAAGAATAATAGTAATTTTCGGAACTGATGCTTCGCTATAAGCATAAAGAAGTTTTGCTCCATGACGAATAACTCCGGCATGTTCCTGGTCAACACCAGGCAAATAACCAGGTAAATCAACTAAAGTGATTATTGGAATATTAAATGCATCGCAAAAACGAATAAAACGAGCAGCTTTATCAGACGAATCAACATCCAACACTCCAGCAAGATACAATGGTTGGTTACAAACAAATCCAACAGTTTCGCCACTTATACGAGCAAATCCAATTACAATATTTTGTGCCCATAGCTCATGAATTTCAAAAAAGTCGCTATCATCAACAACTGCACGAATAACATGTCTAATATCATAAGGTAATTTTGGGTCGTCGGGAACAATTTTATCTATAACAAATTCTTTTGTAGGTTCTTTAGGTTTAAATGGAAGAGCTTTTCTGCTATTATTCCATGGAATAAATGTTACTAATTTTTTTATTTGCTCGAAACATTCAATTTCAGATGATGCAAAGAAATGAGCATTACCTGTAATTTCGGCATGTACACGTGCACCGCCAAGGTCTTCCATAGAAATTTCTTCACCTAAAACTGTTTTAATTACTTCTGGACCAGTAATAAACATTTTAGAAATATTATCTACAACAAAAACAAAATCAGTTAATGCCGGCGAATAAACAGCACCTCCGGCACAAGGTCCTAATATTACAGAAATTTGAGGAATTACACCCGATGCCAATGTGTTTCTAAAGAAAATATCGCCATAACCGGCTAATGAGTTAACGCCTTCCTGAATACGTGCACCACCCGAATCGTTAATACCAATTAGTGGAATTCTCAACTTTAAAGCGTGGTCCATTATTTTTGTAATTTTACGAGCATGCGACAATCCTAACGAACCACCAGCAACAGTAAAATCTTGAGCAAAAATACAAACTGGTGAACCATAAATAGTTCCGGTACCAATTATTACTCCATCGCCATGTAACACCTTGCTGTTCATATCAAAATCACGGGCTTCGTGTTCTACAAACAAATCATACTCGCTAAACGAATCTTTATCGAGTAGTTCCATTATACGTTCACGGGCTGTGAGTTTACCCATTGCAGTTTGTTTTTCAATAGCTTTTTCACCACCACCTTGTTGGGCTTGCTCTCTACGTTTTAATAATTCTAATGTTTTACTACGTAATGACATAATATTTTAAATTTAGTTTAGTTCAATATTTCAATTATAAAAGAAACAACTCCCCAATATAATTATTGGCAAAATTATAAAAATTAAAACATGGTATAAATGATATAGCTCATTTAATAAATAAAAATCCACACAATCTACTGATTTATACATTTATGAATGGTTAATAAAAATAATGTTTTTATAGTTTTTGTAACTACTCACCCGATTAATATATTGAAAATAAACGCTCAAATTGTTAAATTGCTAAATTGTTAAGCCGTTAAGTTACTAA
>JAVHRE010000357.1:0-11749 GCA_036171495.1 Bacteroidales bacterium | reverse complement strand
TGATTGTCTGTGCTATCGGAGCTGTTATAGTTACTGTTTTATTTGCTGTATTAACGCAACCACCTACTGTTACAGAATATGTAATTACTGATGTTCCTGCTGATATACCTGTTACTAAACCTGTTACTGCGTTAACTGTGGCTACGGCAGGAGTTGCACTTGTCCAGGTTCCGCCTGGTGTTGTACTTGTCCAGATTGCTGTTGAACCTATACATAAAGGAGTTGTTCCGGTGATTGTCTGTGCTATCGGAGCAGTTATCGTTATTATTACGTCATCTGTTGATGGAGGACAAGTTCCGTTGGAAATTGTCCAACTTAAAGTAGCTGAAGCACCAATCACTAATCCGGTTACACCTGAAGTTGGTGAAAGTGGAGTTGTTATTGAGGCTGCACCGGCAACTACTGCCCATGCTCCTGTGCCTATAACAGGATTATTCCCTGCCAATGTTGTTGTGGTAACATTACAAAGATTTTGGTCGGGACCTGCATTAGCTAAAGTAGGAGGAGCATCTTCAATAATAGTAATAGGAGCAGTAGTTGCAGTACAGTTATTTGCATCCATAATAGTAACCGTGTATGTTCCAGCAGCTAATCCTGAAAAATTGTTACTTGCTTGATAAAATAAACCAATTTTATATCGTAATGGTGCTGTACCTCCTGAAGCATAAACTGTAATAGTACCTGAGTTTCCAGTGCAAAAAGCTGGAGTATAATCAACTGAATCAACAACAATTGCAGGCGGGGCAGTCAATTTAAAAACCGTATCAATTTTGCAACCTACACCATCAGTAACAGTTACAGAATAATTTCCTGCGCATTTATTAATAATAGAATCAACTGTCTCGTTAGTTGACCATAAATATATTAAAGGATAAGAAGCCCAATTAACACTATCAATACTGACAGCCCCATTACAATTTCCTGAACAAGTAGGATTTGTAACGGTATATTGTGAAATGGAAAGCGGATTAGGGTCTGTTACCCCTTTACCATGATTAGTCCAATGTCCGTCATTATCATCAACCCTTATAGAATATTGGGTTGCACATGCACATAAATTTAGTATTGTGTATGAGAAATCAATAGCATAAAGCGAGTCAAAAACAATTGGACTAAAACTACAAAGAGGATTACTATTACTAATCGTAATTTTAACAGGGTAAGCCGGTGATCCGCTAATGTTAACTGTTATTGAGCCATCACAACCACCGTAACAAAGTGGATCGTTTTCTGTAAGTGTAAAATTAAAAATTCCTTTAGTGTTATCAAGGTATTCGGTAGTATCAGAATAAACAATTTGGAAATTACTTGCGATAACAGTTTTTTGGGCAAAAATTTGGCTGTAATTAAAAAAAGCAATAATAAGTAGAATAGTAATATAAAGTAATTTAAACCTCATGATATATTATAAAGTGTTGTTTTATACGATTTATAATGTTTTTTGTTTCATTTAATCTAAAAAATAATTTTATTAATTCTCTTTTATTGTTAAGACAAACAAAAGTATAAATTGGTTGCCAAAAGTAATAAATATTTATTTAAGAGAACTTCTAAAAATAACAGAATCGTCATGCTGAATTTATTTCAGCATCTCATAATAACCTAATCATAAGATTCTGAATCAAGTTCAGAATGACGGAGTGCTTGTTCTATTAACCTTTTTCCATAATCAGCATTAATCGCTGTTCATCTTTAATTTCAATTTCTTTTGTGTGAATACGAATAATGTCTTCTTTTCTAAATTCTGACATTATTCTTATTACATTTTCGGTAGTCATATCAATTAGTTCTGCAATTTCTTTACGCGAAACTGGTAAATTAAAAATATTGGACTTATAAATTTCTTTCGAAAAAAACAATAAAATATAAGCAACTCTACCTCTTAAATTTCTTTTGTTTATTTCCAAAAAATTATTGATTATTTTATCGGAAGCTACGCTTAATTTATTTAATAAACTAATAGCAAAATTCCCATTCTCTAAAACCATTTTTTTTATATTGTCTAACGAAATAAAACAAATTGTAGAATCTTCGATTGCCGAAATGTTGTATTTATAATAATTGTCGGAAAAAATATTTATTAAATAGCTGAAATCGTAAGGTTTTGCTATACTTATTATTTGTTCTTTATTATTTTTTGATGTATAATAAATTTTAATTAATCCATTTTTAATGCAGAGCATATTTTTTATTTCATTGCCCGAACTAATGATTTTTTCGCCTTTGTTAAATTTAATTTCGACTTTCGATTTACAAACGTATTTAGAACCGCTTGATGGAACATGAATAAACATTAACTCTCTTAAAACGCAATCTTTACAATCACATATTGAGCCTTTTACGGCTATTCTTTCTAATTGTTCTTTCATTTCAATTTATGATAAGTATCACAAACTGTTGCTAAACATACGTAATATTTTGTAACAGCTATAAATACAACTGTAAATTTGCAGCAAATTATTTTATTAAGCAAATTTTATTTCTATGTTAAAAAACTTCAAAATAAAAGTATTTCATTAAAAATAAATTTAAAACAATGAAACGTCGAGAATTTATTAAAATTTCCGGTCTAAGCCTTGGTGCCTTTGCCTTATTTGACCCTGTTTTTGGATTGATAGGCGAGATATCTTCAGAAAAAAATAAGCGTTTCCCCACATACTGTGAAGTTTGTTTTTGGAAGTGCGCAGGATGGACATATTTAAATGAAAAGGGGAAACCATGGAAAATTATTGGGAATGATGATGACCCTAACTGTAATGGACGACTTTGCCCAAGAGGAACTGGTGGAGTTGGAATGTATTACGATAACGACCGTTTAAAAACACCACTTATCCGCATAAATGAACGAGGTAAGCAAACTTTTCGTGAAGCAAGTTGGGACGAGGCATTTGAATATATTGCTAATAAAATGAAAAATATTTCAGCAAAATATGGACCTGAATGCATGGCTCTTTTTACTCACGGTTCTGGTGGTGCTTATTTAGGGCACTTATTAAAAGCATTTGGCTCTACAAATATTGCTGCCCCTTCATTTTCTCAATGCAGAGGGCCAAGAGAAGTTGCATTTGCAGCAACTTTTGGTGATATTGTTCAGTCACCTGAACGAACAGATATTAGAGACACCAAATGCCTTGTTTTAATAGGTTCTCATATTGGCGAAAACATGCATAACGGACAAGTTCAAGAAATGTCTGATGCAATAGGTAAAAAAGCAACAATTATTACAGTTGACCCAAGATTTTCAACTGCCGCAAGTAAATCAAAATTTTGGTTGCCAATAAAACCATCTACAGATTTAGCATTGCTTCTTGCATGGATACATGAAATTATTTACAACGAATGGTACGATAAAAAATACGTTGAAAAATATACTTTCGGATTCGAACAACTAAAAGAACACGTTATATCATATACACCTGAATGGGCTTATGGCATTACAACCATTGAACCACACATAATTGTTGAAACAGCAAAAGAAATGGCAAACGCTTCTCCATCAGTCATTATTCATCCTGGAAGACATGTTACCTGGTATGGAGATGATACACAAAGAATAAGAGCAATTGCGATATTAAATGCATTGCTTGGTTCTTGGGGACGACGTGGAGGATTGTATAATCCTGATAAGGTTCACATTCCTAAATATCCATCACCACCATATCCAGAACCTAAAAAAACCTGGAGAGATGCATTTCCCGGAAAATACATTTTAGCAGAAGAAGTGTTGGCATCAGGTATATGTGATGCAACCATACCATCTTCCGAAAGAGATTGTACTTTTAAGGGATGGATTGTAAATGGAACGAATCTGATATACACCATACCCGATCAAAAAAAGACTCTCAAAGCAATTGAAAACCTCGAATTACTTGTAGTTATTGATACAATGCCAATGGAAATAACTGGTTATGCAGATGTTGTTCTTCCCGAATGTACTTATTTAGAAAGATATGACGATATTAGAAACTCACCGCATCGCGAACCGAATATTGCATTAAGAATGCCGGCAGCAAAACCAATGTACAATTCTAAACCAGCATGGTGGATAGCAAAAGGAATTGCAGAAAAATTAGGATTAGGTAATTTTTTTACATATAAAACAATTGAAGAAAAGCTCGATTGGGAGTTAACACAAATAGGTTCCTCTTTAAAAGAAATGAAACAAATTGGAGTGAAAAAATTTAAACGGGAAACTGACGATTTATATTTTTCGGAAGATCAAGAAATAGAATTTAATACAAATTCCGGAAAAATTGAATTGTATTCTACTGCTTTAGAAAATGAAGGTTTTGACCCAATGCCTAAATATACCGAACACGAAGAACCACCCGAAGGATACTACAGACTAATTTATGGGCGTGCTCCAATGCACACCTTTAGTCGTACAGCAAATAATCCAAATTTAACTGATTTAATGGATGAAAATTCTGTTTGGATAAACCCTAAAGTAGCTAAAAATTGGGAATTAAAAAATAATCAATATATATGGTTGCAAAATCAAGATGGAGTAGTTTCAACATTTTCAATAAAAGTAAGAATAACCGAAAGAATTAGATGGGATTCGGTTTATATGGTTCATGGTTTTGGACATTCAGATAAACGTTTAACAAGAGCTTATGGTAAAGGAGCAAGCGATTCAGAATTAATTACAAAAGTTCTGATTGACCCAATTATGGGAGGAACAGGAATGCGAGGAAATTTTG
The DNA here is from genome assembly GCA_036171495.1 of Bacteroidales bacterium. Classification (GTDB taxonomy): domain Bacteria; phylum Bacteroidota; class Bacteroidia; order Bacteroidales; family GWA2-32-17; genus GWA2-32-17. The sequence goes on along the minus strand of JAVHRE010000357.1, from coordinate 7,046 downwards.
TTACTTTTTTAACAGAAAATCCTAAAAAGGAGGTAGCAGTATGAGATATGCAATGGCAATAGATACTTTGAAATGTGTTGGATGTAGCGATTGTGTTGTGGCATGCCAAACCGAAAATAATGTGCCTATTGGTTATTGTCGCGATTGGGTTGTTGAAGTTACCGATGGCACTTATCCAAATCTTACACTCGAAAACAGGTCGGAACGTTGCAATCATTGCTCTAATGCTCCATGTGTAAGATGTTGCCCCACGGGTGCCAGCCACATAACTAAAGAAGGTGTTGTTATAGTTACACATAATGATTGTATTGGCTGTGCGGCTTGTATTACTTCTTGTCCTTACGATGCAAGATATACTCACCCCGATGGATATGTGGATAAATGTACGTTTTGTTATCATAGATTAAAAGACGGATTATTACCAGCTTGCGTTTCGGTTTGTCCAACAAAATGTCTTTATTTTGGAGATATTGATAATTCTGAAAATGATATTTCTAAATTATTAAAAAACAGAAAATGGAAACAGCTTATTCCCGAAGCAGGCACCGAACCAAATTTATATTTTTTGATTTAAAATTACTTATACTAAAAGTATATTATGAGAGAAGAGATTATTGTTAGTGGCAGAATGAATCAAGGAGTTGACCCAGTTTTGCATGCATGGGGTTGGGAAATTGCACTTTATTTGTTTTTAGGCGGATTAGCCGCAGGGTTAATTATTTACACAGCTTTTTATACTTTGACAAATAAAGATAAAAAATATCCGACCGCAACAAAACTTACTCCAATTTTTTCTTCTTTATTTCTTGTTTTCGGATTGATGGCATTATTTATTGACTTACACCATAAATTATTTTTTTGGCAATTATATACAAACATTAATTTAAGTTCGCCTATGTCATGGGGTGCATGGACTCTGCTATTTGTTACACCACTTATAATAATATTATCAATACTTAATTTAAAAGAGTTGTTGCCTGTTGTTAATTTCAATAAATTTAAAATTTTAAAATTAATAATTAGTCCAATAAGTTCTGAAGTTATAAATTGGCAATGGAAATATTCTATTGTGGTAAGGTTTGAGCGTTTTTTACAAAAAAACATTAAAGTAATATTATGGTTACTATTGGTTCTTGGAATAATACTTGGAATGTACACAGGAATTTTACTTTCGGCATTTAACGCAAGACCATTGTGGAACACTTCAGTATTAGGACTTTTGTTTTTAACCTCAGGATTATCAACTGCAGCAGCATTTATTATGCTTATTTCTAAAAACAAAGAAGAAATTAATTGGTTTAGTAAAGTTGATTTAGTAATGATAGCAATCGAATTATTTCTAATTATTCACATGTTCATGGGATTTTTAGCAAGCACCAGAGTTCAAATTGAAGCTGCTAATCTTTTTCTTGGCGGTCAATATACAGTTGTATTCTGGGTTTTTGTAGTTTTTATGGGCTTAATTTTACCGGCAATTTTAGAGATTTTCGAGTTTAAAGGAATGCGTGTTAATCATAAAATTTCTGCCATTTTAGTGTTATTTGGTGGTTTAATTTTAAGATTTATAATTATATACGCAGGTCAAAACAGTAGGTATTTGTATTAATTTATTTTTATAACAATATGGAAAAAAGCACAAACGAATCGGGAACTCAAAATAAAGTAAAGCCATATATTAATCCATATATTGGTGGAGTTCTTTTGGGAATAGTTTTATTGTCGGCATTTTTTATTGCTGGCGAAGGGCTTGGAGCAAGTGGGGCTTTTAAAAATGTTATATCGGTATGTGCGGCTCCGGTTACTTCTGCCGATAACACTACAGGTTTTTTTGCAAAAACCTATCATTCAATAATGGAAGATTCAAAAAAATGGTGGATAGTTATTGAAGTTTTGGGTGTATTAATTGGTGGACTTCTCTCTGGAGCTGTATCAGGAAGATTAAAGCTTAATACAGAACATAGTCCTAAAATTTCTAAAAAACGTCGTTTAATTTTTGCCTTGTTAGGCGGTATGTTTTTTGGTATTGGTTCGCAATTTGGCAGAGGATGTACAAGCGGTGCTGCTTTATCGGGCATGGCAAGTTTTTCGGTTGCAGGGTTTTTAACAATGATTTGCATATTTGGAACTGGTTATGCTTTGGCATACTTTTTTAGAAAAAACTGGATTTAATTACAAAACATAAAAAAATTAAATTATTATGGTTGCTCCATTAGTAGAAAACGGAATAATATCGGGAAACTTTAATCTCTTAATAGCATTATTTATTGGATTAGGTTTTGGATTTGTTTTAGAACAATCCGGCTTTTCGTCGAGCCGTAAGTTGGCTGGTGTGTTTTATGGTTACGATATGACTGTTATGAAAGTCTTTTTTACAGCTGCAATAGTTGCAATGTTTGGGCTTTTATTTTTTAGTTTGTTTGGCTGGATAGACTTAGAAATGATTTATGTTAACAATACATTCCTTTATTCTGCAATAATTGGGGGAGTATTAATGGGTATTGGTTTTATTATGGGCGGGTACTGCCCGGGAACAAGTGTGTGTGCTGCAGCAATTGGGAAAATAGATGCAATGGTGTTTATTGCAGGTATTGTTATTGGTATTATTATTTTTGGAATAGGATTTCCTATATGGGAAAAAGTTTATACAGCAAAAGCACTTGGACCATTAAAATTGTCAGATTTAATTGGTGTTAAAGACGGAGTGTTTTTGTTTCTGTTAGTTGTTATAGCAATGGCAATGTTTTATGTTGCAGAATTGGTTGAGAAAAAATTTCCACGTGACGTTTATTAATTTATAATTTTATTTTTATGAAAACATTACAATATCTTTCAATAGCTTTACTTTCACTCGGACTAATAGTTGCATTTGTTCCGAAGCAAACGGTAAGTCATTTAAAAATTAATAGTGACCAAATAGTAATTGAGTTGATGCAAAAAGCATATTTTATTAACCCCGAAGACTTAGTTTCTATGCTTGTAAATAAAGACCCTTCATTCAAATTAGTTGATGTAAGAGATGCATCTGAATTTCAAAATTTCAGTTTACCAAATGCTACAAATATTAATATAAAGGATATTGTTAGCGAAAGTCGGGAAGAGTTTATGAATCAAGATAAATATACCATTATATTATACTCAAACAGCAATTTAGAAGCTGTTGAAGCTTGGATATTATGCAGGCAAATGGGATACAAAAATATATATGTTTTGCAAGGTGGACTTAACAATTGGTACGAAACAATTATAAATCCAAAGCATCCTGAACCAGCATTTCCCGACGAAGATCAAGCAAAATACAATTTCAGAAAAGCTGCAAGTAAAGCATTAGGTGTTGATGGCAATGATAGCTCTGCTGTTTCAACTCCGGCAACAACTCCTTCAAGTGGAACAAAACCAGCAACTACAGACCCAAAAAAGAAGAAAAAAGGTGCTTCGGGAGGTTGTGGTTGATGTTTATATCAATCTTTGGTTAATTTGTTTGTGGTTTTTAGTTTGTGGTTAAACCAGAAACAATAAACTTTAAAAAATGCCCGACTTCACGAATAGACCATTGGCTCATTTCAAACTTCAGGCATTATTAATCTAACCTTGGCAATGCGATTAAATCGTCAACTATAAAAGCTTGCGGATAATTCGTTTGAATAATTTTAAATGCCTTATATGCCTCGTTTCGATTGCGAAAATCGCCAATTCTAACTTTAAAATATGGAGCTTCATAAACTAAATAAGAGTCGTAATCGGCAAATTCGGTATTCAAATTATTGCGTATTTTGTTAGCAACACTTTTTGCATCGGAGCCGGAACCAAAATAAACCTGTACTCTATACCCTGGAAAACCTTTAGCTTTTTGATTAATATCAATGTGTTTTGCAACTATTGCCTCAATTCGTGGTTCCTGTTTTATAGTTACCTTTCCCCATCCTGATTGGGTTTCGTTTAGCTGCGAAAATATTTTTGGTTGCGAATAAATTTCGTTTGAAGAAAATAAAATAAATATAAAAACAAAAAATCGCATAATGTTATTTTTGATTGCGGATGCTAAGAACCGGTATTGGTGAGTGATTAACCATTTGTTGAGCATACTGCCCTAACCAAAATGCAGCATTTACCGGTTGTTCAGTCATAATTGCAATAAGTTCTGCTTTAACTTTGTTTGCATATTCAATAGTTTGGTCGGTAATATTTGAACCTACTAAAATCTTCTTAATGTATTTTACATCTTTATCTTTAAAGTATTCTTCAACTTGTGAGCAATATGAATTTAATTTTGATGTAATGTCGGGTGAATTAATTTCTGAAACGCCAATAATGTGTACTATTGATTTAAAAGCTAAAGCCAACTCAGTAACAAATGGTACTTTTTGACGAGATTCTGAAGTTAAATCAATTGGTAAAACGATGTTGGCTAACTTTTTATGTAAAAATCCGTTTCTTATAGTAATAATTGGACATGGAGAATTTGAAACAACCCTGTAAGCATTTGACCCAATCCAAAGCTCTTCAAAGCCGCTTACACCATGTGTTCCCATAACTATCAAATAACTATCATCGTATTTTGCCTGATTAGTAATTTCTTTATACACATTTCCTTGGCGAATTTTATAATCTAAATTATTTTTTACTTCACCTTTATATTTTTTAATTAAAATATTCATGAAATCATCAAGCGATTTTCCAATAGCCTGATTAAAATCTTTGAAATTGAAAGGCATTTCGAAGTTTTTATTTTTTTTTACATGAAGTAACCGAACGTTTGCATTGATAGTATTTGCGAAAAATATAGCTTGTTCGAAAGCATTTATTGAATCTGCCGAAAAATCTATTGGTATTAGAATATTTTTCATATTAGAATTTTTTTTAATTTTCAAAAATACAAATATTTATTATAGTTTAAAAATTTAAAATAAAAGGGACTTCTAAAAATTCCATAATTCGTCATGCTGAATTTATTTCAGCATCTCACAAATCGAAGGTCTGCATTTAATATGAGATGGCGTCCTTCGACAAGCTCAGGGTGACAGCCCGCCATGACACTCCCGCTTTTGTGGGATTAGAACCCACCTAAAGAAATTAAAGCAATCCTTTTTTAAATAATTTAACAGGTTGATTTTCGTTTACTTCGAACTTTTTGGTAAATATAAACCTTCGACCTTTAATATATCCTGTTGCTTTTAGTTCAATTTTATTTTTTATTGCCGCAGTTATAAGCGAAAGTGGATTTTCGGTGAGCTTACTAAATTTAATGTCTATGCCAACATTTTGGGTTTCGCTTGAATTTGCCGGTATTCTGATTTTGGTTGATTTTTTTACTTTGCCTAAATTTACATTGCTCAATGTTAAATCAATGTTTATGTCAGAAATTGTAAAAGCAAAATTGTTGTTGTTTTTTACCGGCACCATTAATTCAAGCGACACCATTTCTTTAGTAACAGATTTAATACTAACACCTTCGATGTTGCCAATTTCAACTTCTCTGAAGGTGCAAGAAGAAAGTAAAGCTACTGAAATCAGAACAAAAACAAGGGTTTTCATAAATTATTTTTTACTTTGTTATTATTTGGGTACTTACAATTCCAGAATAATTAGCTTCTTTTACTAAAGATAGCAAATGAAACATTGCGTCGGTTGTTGTAATTCCTGTGCCAATTGCTTCGTCAATTTTATTGAATTTATAAGCGCTAACAACGTAACTGTTTATTGCAACGGTATAAATTTTGTTTTCATCTATTGCATCGCCATTTGATAATTTAAGTTCAATTTTATCAATCGTTTTACCTTTATTCAAATAAATTGTTGAGTTAACACCAGCCGAAATAATATCTGCTATTTTTTCTTTTTTGTAGCCGTAAGTAATAAGTTCACGAATTTGTGAAGCAGTCATTTTACAAATCATAATTTCATTTGCAAAAGGGTCGAGTTCGTATATTTGTTTGTTTGTAATTGGTCCAACAGGAAATCCCAATACCCTTATCCCGCCACTATTTTGAAATGCAAAATCAGTTTTAGCTGCTTTAAGTGCAGCATCAGCCATAAAACCACCAAGTTCGTTAATGCCCTTAATTGGAGAACCTAAGTATCCTACAACTTTTTTAAATTCTTGATTGTTATTGTAAATTGCAACTTTTTTGGCAATTATTGGATCTGTTGCTGTATAATTTTTTAACATAAGTAAAGTATCGCTTACCGAAACAATTTTTTTACCATTAAGTTTAATAGTTAACATTCCTAAATTTTTAAGATAATAGCCGGTTTGAACAATGTTTACACCGTTTACAATTAATGGTTTTAATAACAACGTGTGCGAATGTCCGCCAATAATTGCTAATATTTCGGGCATTTGTGTAGCAAGAATCGAATCATCCTCAACGCCCATGTGTGAAAGAACTATTAAAGCATTCGATTTTTTTGATAAATCTTTGCATTCTTTGGTTTTTTCAATGCCTTGAGTAAAATTAAAATCTTTGCAATTTTCGGGGCGGGTATCGGGAAGTCCATTTTGTGAAACTTGGGTAATACCGAGTATTAAAATTTTTACTTTACCAAATTTATATATTTTGTATGGTTCTAATTTTGGAAAATAGTTAAACTTTGGTTGCATATTAGCAACAATAAAAGGGAATTTTGCTTCGCTAATTCTTTTAGCAAGAACTTGCGAGCCAAAATCAAATTCGTGATTTCCAATTGTTGAAAGGTCAAAATTCAAATCATTCATTAAATCAATTATAGGAAAACCTTTTTCGGAATATCTGTCAACAATAGGATTACCACTAAACATATCGCCAGCCGATACTAATATTACGTTTTTATGTTTCGATTTTATATCATTTACCATTGCCGAAAGTGTAGGAAACTGGTCTATCCTCCCGTGAATATCGTTTACATGAAGAATTACAATTTCGTCAGTAAATACAGTATTTTGACTAATTACAAAATAAGGAAAAACAAAGAGTAAAAGAATTAGAATAATATTTTTCATCAGCATATAATTTTAAATAGTCATACAATAGTCATACAATAGTCATACAATAGTCATACAATAGTCATAC
>JAVHRE010000356.1:0-2305 GCA_036171495.1 Bacteroidales bacterium | reverse complement strand
CCGAATGAATTGGAAAGAAATGTGTTAATTTCTTTATTAACAGTTTGTTTAACGATATTTAATTTTTGAGTTATTTCATCAGGTTCTTCAAAATTTATATTTGGTGCAATAAAATTGTTTTGGAGCATTAGCATTGAGTAAACAATTTCGCTGGCGCCTGCCATCCACATTTCGTGCCCTGTCATTGATTTTGTTGAGCTTACATAAGGTTTTGTTTTCCCAAAAATTGCATCAATTGCTTTGGCTTCGTTCATATCGCCAATTTGCGTTGAAGTAGCATGAGCATTAATATAATCAATTTCATCGGGCGAAATATTTGCATTTTTTAATGAGTTTTGAATTGCTCTAACAGGTCCACTTACATCTGGAACAGAAATATGTACCCCATCAGACGAGAAACCATATCCAATAACTTCGGCTAAAATTGGAGCACCTCGTTTTACGGCACTTTCATAATCTTCAATAATAACCGTTGCAGCACCACCACTTGGAACAAGTCCATCGCGGTTTTTATCGAATGGTCGTGATGCTTTTGTTGGTTCGTTTTCGCGTTTAGAAAATGCACCGAGACCATCGAAACTTCCTACGCAAAAAAGATTAACTTCTTGTGCACCACCACAAATCACTCTATCCTGATAACCATGTTTTATTAAAAAATAACCTATTCCAATTGCATGAGAACCACTTGCACAAGCTCCGCTTATTGTAAAATTTACACCTTTAAGTTTAAAAATTACAGCTAAGTTCATTGTTACAGATGAGTTCATTGATTGAAACACAGAACCTGAACCGACTAAAAGTGTGTCGTGTTTTTCACGAATAATATCAATTGCGTTTATAACAGGAACCGAAGAACTATCATTTCCAAATAAAATACCTACTTCGTTTTTATCAATAAAATCCTGACTCATTTTAGCATTTTTTAATGCTTCGATTGTAGAAATATAAGCATATTCGGCTTGCTCGGGCATACTTACTCTTGCTCTGCGGTCAAGAATTCCTTTTAATTGTGGGCGTTCAACAAAACCAGTTAATCCGGACTGATAACCATATTTTTTTCTTTCAGAATTGAGAATAATACCACTTCGTCCATTATATAACGAATCTTTAACCTCATCAAGATTTTTGCCTATTGTAGAATAAATTCCTAAGCCTGTTATAACAACTCGTCTCATAATTTTCAGTTTATAAGAAATAAAATCACTTTAAAAATAAAGCTCCAAAAACCAAGCCCCAAGCACCAAAAATCAAGTTCCAAGTGTTGTCCCTTTGGAATTTGGAACTTGGAATTTGGAATTTTGTACTTGAGGCTTACACATGTTTATTTGAGTAACATCAGTTAAGTATATAATCCACCATTAATTGAAATAACTTCACCTGTAATATATGAGGAGTTTTCGGAGGCTAAAAACCCAGCTAATTCAGCAACCTCTTCGGGTGTTCCAAAACGATTAAGCGGAATCATTGCTTTTAATTGCTGTTGGTCTAAATCGGCTGTCATATCGGTATTTATAAAACCTGGTGCAATTGCATTTACAGTAATTTTCTTTTTACCAACTTCCTGAGCAAGTGCTTTAGTTGCAGCAATTACAGCACCTTTTGCTGCCGAATAATTTACCTGACCGGGCAATCCTTTTAATCCCGAAAGAGAAACAATATTTATAATTCTTCCGAATTTATTAACAATCATGTTTTTAATTAAAAAACGAGTTGCATAAAAAAATCCATTCAAATTTGTATTAATAACATCATTCCAATGTTCATTTTCCATCCAAATTAAAAGTGCATCTTTTCTAATTCCTGCATTATTAACTAACACTTGAATATATTTATCGGAATTTGCTAACTGCCAATTTTCAAGAGCTTTTTCAACTTCTGTAGAATTTCCTACATCAAACTTTAAAATTTCTCCGGTTCCACCTGCATTATTAATGTTTTCTAAAGTTTTTAATGCTTCATTTTCGTTTTTATGATAATTTATTATAACATGGAATTTCATAAAAGCTAATTTTGTGCAAATTGCTCTGCCAATTCCTCTTGAACCACCTGTTACTAATGCTATTTTCATTTATTGTGCGAAATGTTTTTTAATAGCGGTAATGGTCGGCTTTATATGGACCTTCAGCAGGAACGCCAATATAATCGGCTTGTTTTTTTGTGAGTTTTGTTAATTTTACACCAATATGTTCTAAATGCAAACGTGCAACTTCTTCGTCTAAATATTTTGGTAAGCGATAAACTCCAATTTCATATTTATTTTTATACAAATCAATTTGAGCTAAAGTTTGGTTTGTGAAAGAATTAC
>JAVHRE010000355.1:0-11799 GCA_036171495.1 Bacteroidales bacterium | reverse complement strand
TTTTTTGTCTTCGCCAGTATGAAAAGAGAAGTTTGTACATGTTTTTTGTTCAATTAAGAAGCATCTTCTTCGAATAGGAGATTCCCGCATTCGCGGGAATGACGACAAAAAATGAACCCTTAATTCGCAGATATTGTTAAATTGTTTATTGTTTCATTGTTATTTAACCATTCCCCCTTTATTTAAAGAGCTTGTCCTGAGCTTGTCGAACTATCGAAGGAGGGTTAGGGGGATTAGATTAGCAACTTAGTGGCTTAACCATTTAAAATATATAACTGATGTTACGCATCGGTATTAATCCCGAAGGGATTTGACAAGGGGGCATGCCCCCTTGTCTTGAATCCTTCGGATTCAGTTATTATTCATCCAATAGCTATATTGCTGTCAAAGAACGTTTATATAGAATTTTATTTTTTAATCAACAGTCAATTGTTAATTTTGCGTAACATCAGATATAAATCAAAATGAGTTGAGAGTGTATAATATATGGTATGTAAACACAGATAAGTTTATAAAGAAGTGTCGTGAGTTTATAAAGTACCTTGAGTAATAAAGTTGAAAGTCAAAAAGGAAAACAGGGGTATAGGTTAGTGGTTTTGTTCTTTGTTTTTGGAGATTTGGCTTTAAATCAGTAATTTTGTTTGTGGAAAAGTTAAATCGAATTATAGAGAATTATCCTCCAGAATTAAAAATGGTTCTTGTTTGTTGTGGAGATAAGAGGCGTAAGGCGGAGGATTTAATTGGAAATATTAATTGGGATTTATTTTTAAAATTGATAAACAGGCACAGATTAAATACTTATATCTACAAATTTATAAAAAACAATTCCGTTTTTTTTCCAAAAGATGTTTTAAATAAAATTAATAACAAACAACTAAAAGCTGTAACTCGTTCTTTATTACTTGTATCGGAACTTGTAAAGGTTGGTAAAATATTAAATTCGAATAATATTAAATGGTTGGCAATAAAAGGACCTGCTTTGTCTGTTCAATTATATAATGAGCCAACATTTCGTCAAAGCGTTGATATAGACATGCTTTTTGATAGTTGCGATTTGTTAAATGTAATAGACCTGTTGCAAAAGAATAATTATAAAATTGTTACAAATATTCCGAACAATATCCGTTCTATTAATAATTTTTTAAAGTTTATTAGTGAAATTTCATTTATTTCGCCAAACTCAAATATCCCGATTGAAATTCATTGGAAATTTGCACCTTATCAAAAGCCAGATTCAATAAATTTCAATAAATTGTACGCCGAAAAAGAAACAATAATTATTAATGATTTTGAAATACCTACTTTAAATTTTATTGAGCATTTTAAATATGTTTGCAGGCATGGGTTCCAGCATCAATGGAATAGTTTATACTGGTTAGTTGATGTTGGGCAATTTATTAAAATAACAGGAACAGACTTGCCTAAAACAACAGAAAAAAACTCTTTTATTTCAGCGGCTATCAATTTATACTCGTTTTTATTTAACAATATAAATATTAATTACAACAAAGATTTAAAGTTTGCTCTCGAATCAATAGCTATTCCTCAAAAAGGAACTTTACGCAATTTAAAATGGAGAATAAGGCGGGGAATATATTTTTCAAATATTGATAAAAGTACAGGAAGTTTATGGTATTATTTAAGGTATTTAATTTATAAATTCTCACAAAAGCATTCTGCTTCAAAAAAATAAAAAACCCGAAAACGAAAGTTTTCGGGTTTTAAAAATATTTGTATTAAAAATTATTTTACAATTTGTTTTCTAATTATACCATTAGAAGTTTCGATATTTAAAATATAAACACCCGATGACAATTGCGAAGTGTTTAATTCGGCACTGTTTACTCCGTAATTTGAACTTATTTTCTTTGTTACAAGAACTCTTCCCGAAGCATCAATTAATAAGATGTTTACATTTTCTGCTCTTTGAGTTGTAAAACCAATATTTAATTTATCGCTAAAAGGTACAGGATAAATAAATAAATTTTGTTCATCTCCATAAATTGGTACCGATGATGTATTTGTAATATGAATATAACTCTGATATGTTGTTAAAGTTTTTGTTCCACAATTTAAAGTTATTACAACCAAAGTGTTTCCATATTGACTAAATGTATATGTAACTGTAAATGTAGCTGTTTGTCCACTGCCAACAAATACCCAAACAACACTTACAATATTTGAATTTGGGTCGGTTGTTATTGAAGCAATATAAAAGCTATCGGGAATAAAATTCAAACATGAATCTAAAATGCCTGTATATAAGGTATCAACTATATTACCGCCGGTTGTATCGTAAGGTTCGTAAAGTTCGGCATAAAATATATTTTGACAACCATTGGCATCAGTTACCGATAAAGTATAATAACCGCTTGTTAAATGATAAATATTTGGTGTAGTTGCACTATTACTCCATGAATATGAATAAGGAGCAGTGCCACCGTAAACATTAGATTCTATAAAACCATCGCTTCCGCCAATTGTTGTAGGACTTTGTGTTGTAATATTAGCATAAAGCTGGCAACCATTATTTCCAACTGTAATTGTTTCGCAATAGTTGCTTGAACAACCACTTGAAGTTGCAATAGTTAGACAAATTGTATAAGTGCCGGGAGCTTGAAAAACAATACCCATAGGGTTTTGTGATGTTGATGTTGCAGGTGTTCCTCCAGGGAAAGTCCAGCTATAGCTAATAATTGTACTTGTGCTATCTGGAACTGACAGGTCAACAAAATTATATTGTTGCATTGGCGGAACATTAATTGAATCGGGATATGAATAAAAATTTGCCTGACAAGTTGAAGTATTATTGCCATTTACATAAATTGAATCGCAATATGTACTTGTGCATCCGCCTGAAGTGGCAATTGTTAAACAAATTGTATGAAAACCACTACTGAATACATGATTTGGATTAGAAGCATTTGATGAACTTCCATCACCAAAATCCCATAAATATGTTGTAATTGTACTTGAACTATCGGCAACAGATTGGTCAACAAAATTATAAACAGTCATTGGGGGAACTGTTATTGTATCAATATAAGCATAAAAATATGCCTGACAAGTTGAAGAATTTTGGTCAAAAAGTTGTACAGTATATGAACTGCTACATCCATTAGCATCTGTGATGTATAATGTATATATTCCACTTGGAAGGTGATAAATATTTGCTGTAGTTGCGCCAGTGCTCCACAAATATACGTATGGTGGTGTTCCGCCTGTAACCGAGGATGTAATAGAACCATCACTTCCACCATTTGTTGTTGGGTTTTGAGTAGTAAGATTTACACTTATAGCGGTTGGTTGATGAATAGTTACTGTTCCAGTTGCAGAATTTTGATTTGCATCGTAAACTACAACCGTATGAGTTCCTGCACACAAACCAGTTGCTGTTTGACTAAAAATAGAATCATTACCCCACATATAAGTATAAGGTGCTGTACCTCCAGCAACTGATACAGTAGCTGTGCCATTACACGTACCATTACACGTTACGTTTGTGGAACTTAAACTAAGTGTTAATTGTTGTCCAAAGACAACTCCTGAAATTGCTACGAAAGCAATAATTGATAAAAACTTTTTCATAATATTTGATTTTTAAATTAATTTATAACATAAAAACAACAAAACTTTAAAAGGTTGCCTGCAAATTTAAAATAATTTTCTAACACTTAATCTAAATCCGTAACTATTAGTGTTTTGGTTTATTTTTAGGAATTACGCAGTCCCGAAATTTCCGGATTATTTTCGCCACTTATTTTAGCAAAACAATATAACCATTTAAAGTATAGGGGACTTCTAATCCCGCCTAAAGCGGGACAGGTTCATCATGCTGTCCTGAATCAAGTTCAGGATTGATTCAGCATCTCACAACTTGTTCCGACTTGGCGGAAAAACGAAGCTCTATATTGAGTCCCACTTTTTGCGGGAGACGCTATTTGTCCCGCTTAGGGCGGGATTAGAACCCACCTATAATTTTATTTTGTTTTTTCTATTGCCATTTTAACTGCATTATAAGCATTTACGACGCCACCGGTTTTTGAAAGTGTGCCAAATTTTACTTTTCTGGGTTTTATTTCGGTTTTGTTTGGCGCAAAAACTTTTAACTTTTTTAATGGAACTGCCGAGTTTAAAATTATTTCTTTTACTTCGGCTGGTGTTAGTTGTGGGAAATACGACAATAGCATTGCTGCAATTCCAGTAACTACCGGACAGGCAGAGCTTGTGCCATCGGCAGATTCGTATTTATTTCCTGGCTCTAAAGAGTAAATTCTTACTCCGGGAGCAAAAACATCTACACTTTGTTGACCGTAATTTGAAAATACTGCAGGCAACCATTTATTTGCTTTTGTTGATGACGCTCCAATTTCGAGCCAGTAATTTGTTATTACATTGCTGCTATCTGAATGATTTGTTGGAAAATGCCATTTAATATCAGAATTTTCCGAATCGTTTCCTGCTGCATGAATTAATAACACCTTTTTTTTATTGGCAATCGCAATAGCTTCGTCAACCATATATTTTTGAGGCGAATAATCTTTTCCAAAACTCATGTTTATTATTTGTGCACCGTTGTTTACAGCATATTTTATTGCATTTGCAACATCTTTATCGCGTTCATCGCCATTTGGAACAACACGCAAAATCATTAATTTTACATTATCGGCAATTCCATAAGCATCGTTATTGTTTTCCCTGTTAGCACCTACAATTCCTGCAACATAAGTACCATGACCGCAACTTGGTCCCATAACATCATTACTACCATAAATGCTGTCATTTTTATTTACGGGATTATCGCCAACTATCGTTCTTGGGTTATAATCAACATTATAACGATATTCATATTCACTTTCAACATGATTTTTAAATGATATAAAACCCGATTTACTAAAACCTTTATCGTAAAGTTGCAAAATGTAAAGTGCAGAATTTTTTATTACCTCATTGTCCGATAAACTAATCTTTTTTAAATCGTCAGTTGTGTAATCATCTTTTTTTAATTCTTCTTTTATATTGTTATCGGCAGTTGTATAATATTCGCTAAAGAGCGTAAAACCATCGTAATCAGATTTTGCTTTTTTGTATTTTTTTTGAAAATCGGCACTTACTTTTTTATAAAATTCAAATTCCTTCTTCTCGTTGTTATCAAGTTTTGTTGTGTCATTATTTGTGAACTTTGTTTTTAACTCTTTATAAACTCTGGTAATTTCGAGTGTTTCGTGCAAAATGTTTTCGCCTTTTGAATTTCCAATAAAATTCCATCCATTTATATCATCAATGTAACCATTGTTATCGTCGTCAATTCCATTTCCTGGAATTTCATTTTCGTTTATCCATAATTTTCCTTTTAAGTCCTCGTGAGTTGTGTCAACACCGCTATCAATAATAGCCACAATAACGGTTTTAGAGGTTCTGCCTTTTAATAATTCCTCATAAGTTCTGTTTGTGCTTATTCCTTGAAATTTATCAATTTTAGAGTCTTTATGATGCCAGTTTTTTAAATTGCCATTCTGACTAAATATAGTTGAATAACATATAACAACTAATAAAATTATTAACGATAAATTTTTCATGCTATACTTTGAATAAGAATAATTTGTGTTTTTGTTTTTTATGACCTCACCCTTAATCCCTCTCCAAAGGAGAGGGAAAAGAAAAAGGTAAAACTCGAATTATTTCAGTTTGTAGTATAATTCGCTTTTTTTAAAATCGGCTAATGCTTCTACAAGTTTATTAATGTCATCGAAATTATTAAAAATATTAAACGAAATTCTTAGCATTCCAAACCGAAAAGACGTAAAAATATTTTTAGATTCGAGAAATGCTAATGCTTTATTATTTAACTCGTTACCCAATGTTATTGAAATTATTGCTGAACGCTCTTCAAAATTTTTAACAGGCGAAACAATCTGAATTTTCGTTTCGTTAAGTTTTTTAATCATATAATTGCCTAATTCAAATAATCTTTGTCGAATATTTTCGAATCCTATGTTATTCAAATATTCTAACGAGGCTTTAAATCCGATTAAAGTTTGCAAATTATATGTGCCTGTATAATACCGTCTTGCCGAATTGTGTAACGAAAACGGAACATTTTTTCCAGTATGAATTAATTCATTATTTGTATCAACCGAAAGCCAACCTGCAATTGGACTTGCAAAACGTTCACGAAATTCGGGTGAGGTATAAAATATTGTTCCTGTATGTCCCGAAAAACCCCATTTATGCACGGAACAAGTTAAAACATCAATATTGCATTTTTTTACATCAACAGGGAATAATGGGAACCCTTGAGTTGCATTAACAATAAACAAAACATTTCGTTTTTTTAATTCTTTTCCGAGAGTTTCTATATTTTGCCTAAATCCTGTACAAAATTGCACATAAGATGTAACAACAGCCAGCGTATTTTCGTCAATTTTTGACATTATGCTTTCAATAGAAAAACGTGAGTTTTCGGCTTCTACATATTTCATTGTAATTCCCTTGTATTCAAAAGGTACCGTACTCGATGGAAACTCATCCATCATAGACACAATATTAAATGGAGTTTTAATATTTTCCTTAAAAGATAGTGCCAACAATGACATTGCAAAAGAATTATTCGGCACAATGTTAATATTTTCGGTATCTGTATTTAGCATTGAAGCTAAAATTTTATTCAATTTTCCGGCTTCAATTAAGTCTTCCATAAAATGAATGTCGCCAAACTGATTTAATTTTGTAAACGCCTTTATTATAACATCAAGCACCTGATTTGGTATTGGCGACATACCGGCACTTTGAAAATAAACAGCATTTTTTGTTACCGGAAAATCGTTTCTGATTTGTTCCCAATTCATAATTGTTTAATGTTTAATGTTCAAAAAAGTTCTATGCTCATTGTTTTATTGTCATACAATTGTTAACACATTGTCATACCATTGAAATCCTCCTGGTTTTGCAATTGTTTGACTATTGTTTGCTTTATTTTGCTAATTTTTAGCTTTACTGAGTTATTTGTTATTAAGTTATTTTTCATTTTCAAATCTTCCTATAATACTAATCTTAAAATTTTCACTTTCACTACTCATACCTTAACGCTTCAATCGGGTCTAAGCGCGAGGCTTTAATTGCAGGTAAAAGTCCCGAAACAAGTCCTACAACAAAGCACAAAACAACTCCGAAAATTATCCACATCCATGGAATAACAAATGGTCCATTGGTAAGTAATGAAATTAGATTTCCAACAATAATTCCGAAAATTATTCCGAAAAAACCACCTAATTGCCCAATAAAAATAGCTTCAAAAAGGAACTGTTGTTTAATAACAGAAGAGTTTGCCCCTAACGCTTTTCGTGTTCCTATTTCGCGTGTTCGTTCCGAAACTGACACTAACATAATATTCATTAAACCAATTGATGCACCTAACAAAGTAATTATTCCTATAACTGTTGCTGCAATTGTAACATAACTTATGTTTTCCATAAGCATATTAGCCAAAGTATCGCTTTTAGAAATCTCGAAATTATTTGATTCGTTAAGTTTTAACTGACGAACCGTTCTAAAAATTCCTTCGGCTTCGCTTATTGCAATATCAAGCAGTGTTGGAGATGCAGGCATAATATTAATTACGTAACTTTTGTTTTCGAAATAATTCTGACGTGCATTTGTAATTGGGATAAAACAAATTTTATCGCCTGCTCCGCCCATGCTTGTTCCTTTTGCTTTTATTATTCCAACAATTTTGTAACGGCTTCCGCCAAGCATAATAAACTTATCCAGAGGATTTTCGTGTGAGCCAAAAAGATTTTTAACAAGTTCCTGACCAATTACAATTGAAAATGTACCTTGTTGCACTTCAAGAGGAGAAAAATTTCGTCCTTTAGCAATTTCGTATCCCGAAACAACAAAATAATTTTCATCAATACCTAACACAGAAATATTAGGATTTGTTTTCTTCGATTTATATTTTGCCGTTCCCTGTCCCGATGCTTTTATCGAAATTGAAACTATAGCAGGAAAATTATATCTTTCTTTAA
Source organism: Bacteroidales bacterium (assembly GCA_036171495.1). GTDB lineage: Bacteria > Bacteroidota > Bacteroidia > Bacteroidales > GWA2-32-17 > GWA2-32-17. The sequence goes on along the minus strand of JAVHRE010000355.1, from coordinate 3,772 downwards.
AACCGACAGCCTGCCTGTAATCAATATCTTTGTAATCAACATTTTCGTGATTGCCGGGTCGGTGCGACATCATTTTCCAACTCGTTATTCTGAAAGTATTAGCACCAAGACTTGTAAAATTTGAATTTAAAGAGCTTTTGATAGATTCAATGGCTGTTAAAATACCAACTAAAGCCATTATTCCAAAGGCAATAATTAATATTGTTAAAACAGTGCGCAATCGGTTTGATTTAATACTGTCTATTGCGATTTTAAGATTTTCGCGAAATAATATATTAAGTTTAAACGTTGCCATTTATTATCAAACAATTTGTTATAAAGCAACATTCAAAGCCTGCTCAATATCGTCAATAATATCGTTATAGTTTTCGATGCCTATTGATAAACGTACTAATTTTTCAGTGATAGATAATTTTTTACGGCTTTCGCAATCAACATCTATATGAGTCATTGTTGCAGGATGTTCGGCAAGACTTTCTGTACTACCAAGACTAACTGCCAACTTAATTAATTTAAGCGAATTAAGGAATTTAAAAGCTTCTTTTTCGCCACCTTTTATATCAAACGAAATCATTGCTCCGTTCGATAAACATTGACGTTTAAGAATTTCGTATTGCTGCACATTTTTTTCGGTAATATTTCCCAAATAATATACTTTTTCGACTTTTGAGTGATTATTTAAAAACTTTGCAACTTTTTGTGCATTAATAGCTTGAGTATCCATTCTTACTTTTAATGTTTCGAGACTACGTAACAAAAGCCAGCCAGTCCATGGGCCAGCCATATTTCCTAAAAATGTACGTAACCCTTTTACTCTTTTTATCAGTTCTTTAGAACCCAAACAAGCTCCTGCAATAACGTCGCTATGACCGCCAATGTACTTTGTTGCGGAATATAAAACCAAATCGGCTCCATGTTTTAATGGATGTTGCCAGAGTGGACCCATATAAGTGTTGTCGACTGCTAATAAAACCTCATTTTCGGGAGTCGAAAAATGTTTTGCAATTTGTTTACTTTCTTCTATATCAATTAAATCATTTGTTGGATTTGCAGGTGTTTCGATAAAAACTAATTTTAATTTATCGGATTTTCCTGAATCTTTAACAAGTTTTATTAATTCTTCTTTTGTTTGTCCAACCATAAAACCAATTCCTGTAATACCAAATTGTGGTAATATTTTTTTAATAAAATGATCGGTTCCTCCATAAAGCGGAGAGCTATAAAGTAAAAGATCGCCGGGTTTTAAGAATTCTAAAAAAACGGTAGTAATAGCAGACAGACCGCTTTCAAAAACGGCACAGTCTTCGGCTTCGTCCCAAAGTGTGAGGCGGTTTTCGAGAATTTCGAGGTCGGGATTGTTAATTCTGCTATAAATTAATCCAAGTTCTTCGCCAAGGTGAGCTTGTCTTATTCCATAAGCGACTTCAAAAAAAGCTTTGCCTTCTTCGGCATTTTTAAATACGAATGTTGAAGTTTGAAAGATTGGGCTTTTTATTGCTCCTTCCGACAAAGATGGTTTGTAACCATACGACATCATTAAACTTTCGGGGTGTAATTTCTTTTCCATTTTTTGTTGAATTTTATATTTTGCACAATGCTATAAAGATAAAGTTAAATTTTAAATTAAAATATGTTTAAAAATCATTTTGAAATAAATAAATTAAAACTGTCATAAAGTTGTCATTTGTAAATCTTAAATTATTTATTGTCATTCATTTATTTTTTGAAACTTTGAGACTGGTAAATTTTCAGAAATTAATTTATTAGAGATTAAGGGGACTTCTAAAAACACAATATTCGTCATGCTGAATTTATTTCAGCATTTCTAACTATTTGATAATAAGATTCTGAAACAAGTTCAGAATGACGTGTGGTTAATTTTTAGAAGACCCCTTAATATTATCTAATTTTTCGTAAACGGAATTTGAACTAATAAATTCGGGTACTATTTGTTTCATTTGAGCAACTATTTTGTAGTTATCGTAAGTGCTGACAATAGAAATAAGATTTTCGATTTTTTTGTTTACTTCGTTAAAATCAGATTCAATAATTTTTGCAATCATTATTTGAGGGTGATAAGTTGGTACAGTATTTTCTTTATTGTTAAGAAGTTCTTCGTAAATTTTTTCGCCTGGACGTAATCCTGTAAATATAATTTTAATGTCTTTATCTTCAACAAGTCCCGATAGTCGAATCATTTTTTTTGCTAAATCAATAATTTTAACCGATTTGCCCATATCAAAAATAAATATTTCGCTACCCTTACCCATTGCACCGGCTTCTAAAACAAGCTGGCAAGCTTCGGGAATTGTCATAAAATAACGGGTAATTTCTGGATGTGTAACTGTAACTGGTCCACCATTTTCTATTTGTGTTCTAAATCGTGGAATTACAGAGCCATTGGAACCAAGAACATTTCCGAATCGTGTAGTTATAAAACGTGTTTGCGAAATTGTTCCTAATGCTTGAGTATAAATTTCGGCAATACGTTTAGATGCACCCATAACATTTGTTGGGTTAACGGCTTTATCAGTAGAAACCATAACAAATCGCTCAACATTATATTTATTGGCAATATCTGAAAGTGTTTTAGTTCCAAGAACATTTGTAAGAACAGCTTCGGCAGGATTTTTTTCCATCATTGGAACATGCTTATATGCGGCAGCATGATAAATAACCGAGGGTTTGTATCTTTCTATAACATATTCAAGTCTTTTGGCATTGGTTAAGTCGCCAATTATAAGTTTAAAATCTTTGAAATTAAAAATTTCTTCAAGCTCAAGCGAAATGTCATTTAAAGGTGTTTCTGCCTGGTCAAATAAAATAATAAGTTTAGGTTTGTACTTTGTTAGTTGAATAACAATTTCGCGACCAATTGAACCGGCAGCACCTGTTACCATAACAACCTTCCCAATTGTTTGTGCTTCGATATTATCTTTATTTAATTTAATTGAGTTGCGTTCAAGTAAATCTTCAATTTTAATTTCTTTAAGTTGATTAGCACTAAGTTCACCATTGAGCCATTTAGATGCTTCCGGAATAATTAATATTTTAACATTATAACTTAAGCAAATATCAGAAATGTTATTTTTTATTTCAGATGAGGTGAATTTTGTGGCAAAAACAACTGAAGTAATTTTATATTTTTGAATTAATGCCGAAAGTTTTTCGGTAGAATAAATATTAATTCCTTCAAATTTATTTCGAATATTTTTTTCTGAAGGGTCAATAAATGCAACTACTTTGTATTTCATTGTAACATCATTATCGAGTGTGCGTTTTACTGTGTGTGCAAGTTCGTTTGTGCCTATAATAATTATATTTTCTTTATTGCCACTTGGATTAACGTATTCGTAATAAAGAAGTTTTACTAATAAACGTGAGTATGTCATTACAAAAACTGTGATTACAAAATCGAGAATAATTATTGAAAATGGAATTATAAAAATATTATTTAATAAGTAGTATGTTATTACGTTTATGGCAGTAAATGTAGTGCTACCAATAAGAATCACTAAAAAAATACGTTCTGCATCTTTTGTGCTTGCAAATCTTACAATTCCTGCATATAATCTGCTAATAACAAAGGTTATGGCTCTAACAATTAAAATAATTGGTAAAACATAATAAAGCATGGGGATTAACTCGTGTGTTGGAATAGAAAAATTGAAACGTAAAAGATATGATAGAAAAACAGAAAAAACACAAATTGTAATATCTATTAAAAATATTACCCAACGAGGTGTGTTTTTTCTAAGTAATTTCATTTTTT
>JAVHRE010000354.1:9500-11806 GCA_036171495.1 Bacteroidales bacterium | reverse complement strand
TTTAATCCCGATTCTGCAATTTATTTTTACAACAAGTCTTTAGCTCTTTCAAAAGCATTTATATCAAATCCTGAAATTAAATTAAAGTTTGCACAAACTTTAAGTTCAATTGGTTGGGTTTATTGTTTGTATAAAAGTCAATGCGATACAGCATTAGTGATAATACAAAAATCGTTGGATATATTTACAGGACTTTCCAAATTACATGATAAAAATATTATAATCATCTCAAAAAAAGGCATAGCATCCTGCTATTCGAGATTTGGTGTGGTCTATTCAAATAAAGGGATATACGACAAAGCAATTGAAAGTTTTCTAAAATCATTAAGAATAAGTGAAGAGTTCAATGATAAAAAGTTTATAGCTGCGTGCTATAATAATATCGGCATTGCTTATTTTTATCAAAGCTTGTACGATAAATCAATAGAATATTATCAGAAGTCTTTAAAAATCAGAGAAGAGCTTAATGATGTTCTTGGTATAATGTCTTGCTATAATAATCTCGGTTTAATATATTCAGAAAAAGATTATTATGAAAATTTTATTAAGGAAAAACGTGATAGTCTTTTAAATATAGCAATTCAATATTATCAAAAGTATATAAATTATAGCAAACAATTTAATGATAAGCAGGGTTTAGCGTTATGTTATTCAAATATGGCAAATATTACATTCGACCAGGTTTTTTATTGTAAATTTAACAAAAATGAACAAAATGGATTAATTAACACAACCTTACTGTACTATCAAAAGGCGTTAAATGTTTACAAAGAATTAGGAGACAAAAATGGTACCGCAACTGTTTTAGCTAATTTATCAGAATTTAATAATGATATTGCTGATTCTTTGGTAACTTCCAAAGCCGAGAAAAATAAATATTTAAAAGAAGCTATCAAATATGGTGAAGAAGCTATTAAAATTGCAAGCGAAATAAAAGCAATAAATACCATCAGGCAAACTTCTTTATTCTTAAAAACAACTTATGAAACAATTGGAAATACACGGCAGGCATTAAAGTATGCCAATATTTATATGAATTTAAACGACACAATGTTTAATGCAGAAAAAACACAGGCATTTGCCGAAATGGAGGCTAAATATAAAGCCGAAAAAAAACAACTCGAAATTGATAAACTTCAAAAGCAAAAAGCCTTAGATAAAGAAACCATAGCTCGCAAAGAAGCCGAAACAAAAAAACAAAAAATAATTATATACACTTTCATATTTGGGCTTATTATTATATTAGTGTTTGTTGTTATTGTTTTAAGATTGTTTTTGCAAAAGAAAAAGGCAAATGTTATTCTTTCACAACAATATGTAGAAATTCAACAAAAAAATGAAGAAATTGTTTCGCAACGCGATGAAATTGAGGCACAACGCGATAAGTTAAGTTTACAGAATAATATTCTTACTGAACAAAAGAAAGATATTACCGATAGCATAACTTATGCTAAACGAATTCAAAATGCTGTTTTGCCAACAGGCGAATATGCTAAATCTGTTCTTGGTGAGCATTTTATACTTTTTAAACCAAAGGATATAGTGTCAGGCGATTTTTATTGGGCAACTAAGATAGTCGGCAGTCGGCAGTCAGCAGTTGGCAGTGAGGCTGAGGACTGTGGACTGAAGGCTGCCGACTTGCTCATTGTTGCCGTTGCAGATTGTACCGGACACGGTGTTCCCGGTGCATTTATGAGTATGTTGGGAATATCTTTTTTAAATGAAATTGTACGAAAAAAGGAAGTAACTCAAGCTTCGCACATTCTCGACCAATTAAGAATCTCAATTATTGAAGCACTGAAACAAAAGGGACAAAGTGGTGAACAAAAAGACGGAATGGACATGTCATTAGTTGTTATAAATACTGAAACATTAGATTGCCAATTTTCCGGAGCAAATAATCCACTCTATATAGTTAAAAGTGAAAAGTTAAAAGTTAAAAGCGAAAAAGACACTCAAAATAACGATAATGCCAACTTTATGAACTTTACAAACTTTGAACACTTCGATAAACTCAGTGCAACGCTTTATGAACTCAAAGGTGACAATATGCCCGTTGCAATATACGAACGTATGAACCCTTTTACCAACAAAGAATTTCAAATATCTAAAGGTGATTGCCTGTATCTTTTTTCTGATGGTTATGCCGACCAGTTTGGCGGTAAAAATGAACGTAAGTATATGTACAGGGAATTTAAAAAAATAATTCTCGAAAATACTCATTTACCAATGGAAAAACAAAATGAATTATTAAATACTACCATTGAAAACTGGAAAGGAAACAATAAACAAACCGATGATATAAC
>JAVHRE010000354.1:0-9400 GCA_036171495.1 Bacteroidales bacterium | reverse complement strand
TTAATTGTTCATTATTTAATTCTGTGTGCATAGGTAATGATAACACTTTGTTTGATAACATTTCTGTAACAGGATAATTGTCGTCTTTAAAATTATATTTACTATAAGCTTTTTGGCGATGTAAAGGTACCGGATAATAAATCATGCTGGGAATATTATTTTCGTTTAAATGTTTTTGAAGTGCATTGCGTTTATTGTTTTCTACTAAAATTGTGTATTGATGAAAAATATGAGCAGACCAATTAACTCTTGAAGGTGTTTTGAGGAGCGGAATATTTGATAATGCTTTATCGTAGTAATTTGCAGCAAAATTGCGTAATTTGTTATATTCATTCAAATATTTTAATTTAACACTTAAAATAGCAGTTTGAATTGTATCTAATCTGGAGTTAATTCCTATTTGGTCATGATAATATCGAACTGTCATTCCGTGATTTGCAATTGAACGAATGTTTTTTGCAAGTTCATCGTTGTTAGTAATTAGTGCACCGCCATCGCCAAAGCATCCAAGATTTTTTGAAGGGAAAAAAGAAGTACAGCCAATATCGCCAATTGTTCCTGCTTTTTTAACAGTTCCATCTTTGAATTTGTAAGTACAACCATTTGCCTGCGCAACATCTTCAATTACATAAAGGTTATGTTTTTTTGCAATTTGCATTATAGATTCCATGTCGGCACACTGTCCAAATAAATGAACCGGAACTATTGCTTTTGTGCGTGGTGTTATTGTTTTTTCAATTGCTTCAGGAGTAATTAAAAAGGTATTTGGGTCAACATCAACCAAAACGGGTGTAAGTCCCATTAATGCAATAACTTCGGCTGTTGCAATAAATGTGAAATCGGCTGTAATAACTTCGTCGCCTGATTTTAAATCTAAAGACATCATTGCAATTTGAAGAGCATCAGTTCCATTTCCGCATGTTATAACATGCTTTGCACCTAAATATTGAGCAAGTTCGGTTTCGAAAATTTTAACCTTTTCGCCTTTTATAAATGATGTATCATTAATAACTTCGGCAATTGCATTATCAATTTCAATCTTAATTTTTAGATATTGACCTTTAAGGTCAACCATTTTAATTGATTCCATAAAGATTACTTAGAAATGCAAAGATAAAAAAACTTATGTAAGACCTAACAGGTTTTTAAGACCTGTTAGGTCTATATTATAATTTTTTATTTTTTAAAATATACCACGAAAATACAAGAAAAATGGCAATGTATGCTGATGCAACTAAAGTGTTTTCTAATAATGAAACTTCAAAATTGGGTAATGCAGAACTTGAGTTAACAACTTGCCCGTTAATTATTGTTTGAAAATTTGCATGGCTTGATACTTGAAATACATCGGGAGCTGGAGTTAAGTTTGATATAATTTTCATTGGGAAAAAAGAGAGAATTTGCTCTGGAAAAAAATTTCTAACAATAGGTTCAAATGGGAAAAAATATAAAATAAAAGTCAAAATTGAAAGAGCAATATTTTTTAATAAAAGTGCGAGCATCATTGCAAATGACATATATGCAACAGCTTGTATAAAAAAAACAAATGGCAAATGAATGTTTTCTAAAATCATTGACCAATTTTCGGAATTGTTATAAAATATTCCTAAAACTAATGTCGAAACAACAACCAATATAAAGCCAACTATAGCAAAAACAAGAATTAATAATAATTTTGCTTTAAATAATTCTACTCTTAATAAACCATCAATAACGTGCTGACGAAATGTACGATACGAAAATTCGTTACAAATAAAAATCATTGTAATTATTGCAAGTAACAAATTGAACCAACTTGCGAGCCATGTGGTTGTATTCCAAAGCATTGGAAATTTAAAAAAGGTGCTGCTATCAAGTCCGGGAAAATTAATGTTTATTTGAGTCGCAATAAATAAACTTAGTACGTATAAAATTATCCAAAACAAAGCAGGCACCCAAAATCCTGTGTACGAAAATAATTTAATAAATTCTATTTGCAGTAATCTTTTCATTTTTTCATTAATTCAAGATATTGTTCTTCAAGACTTTGTGTGCGGGTTTCAATAGCATTAAGCATAAAACCATTTTCGAAAGCTAACTTATTAATATATGCAGAATCAAAAGGTTGTTGAACATCTACTAAAATACCTTTTTCTACTGTTGTAATATTTTTACAAACACCTGAACGAACTAAAAAATCAAATAATTCGGTATTCCTGTCCGACGAAAGAAAAATTTGCTCGTTAGTTGATATCAGCTCATGAATTTTACCACTTTTAATAAGTTTCCCCTTTTTTAGTATTGCAACATGTGTGCAAACTTTTTCTAATTCGTCTAAAATATGACTTGCAATAATTATTGTTTTACCTTTTGTTGCTTCGCTTTTAATAATTTCTCTGATGTCGGCAATTCCTTGCGGGTCGAGTCCATTTGCAGGTTCATCGAGCACGAGCACTTCGGGGTTGCCAAGTAAAACTGCTGCTAATGCAAGTCTTTGTTTCATTCCGAGCGAAAAAGAGTCGAACCTATAATGTTTTCTTTCAATTAAACCTGTTATTGTTAAAACTCTGTCAATATCTGTAGTGGAAATTTCTTTAATTTTCGCAGTAATAGTAAGATTTTGAAATGCTGTAAGATATGGATAAAAATTTGGCGTTTCAATCAGCGAACCAATTCGTTTTTTATTTTGATTTATATTCGGCTGTTCGAACCAAGCAAAATTACCGCTATCGGGATTGTTGATTCCCATAACAATAGATAATGTAGTGGTTTTTCCACTTCCGTTAGGTCCCAATATTCCGAATACCTGACCGGCATATATTGTAAGCGATAAATTATTTAATGCTTCAATATTTCCATAACGCTTAGAAATATTTTCTATTTTAAGAATTTCGTTTACCATGCTTATTTAAAAAAATCACAAAACCCAAAATTCAAATATTAAAAATCAAACATTAATCGTCTTAAATCTAAAATCATAAATCGCAAATCATAAATTGTTATTAGTTCCCCATTTCCGATAAAAATTTAAGTCGCATCAACCGAATTTCGTCAAGAGAGTAATCGTCTTCACCAAGTTTTTTAAGTGCATCGGTTAAATTATCGCTGTCTGCAGTTCTAAAATAATCGTAAGCTTCGGCTTGTTTGTCTTCGTCAATAACTTGCGAAATGGCATAACTTAAATTTATTTTTGTTCCTGAATACACAATTGCTTCGAGTTCATTTAATATTTCATCAAATTCCATCCCTTTTGCATTACAAATATCTTCTAACGGAATTTTGCGGTCTATGCTTTGAATAATAAATACCTTAAGACTGCTTTTATTAATTACCGACTTAACAACCATATCTTGAGGGCGTTCAATTTCGTTTTCATTAACATAAGTAATTATTAAATCAATAAAAGGTTGACCAAATTTTTTAGCTTTTCCTTCGCCAACTCCAACAATGTTTTTCATTTCGTCCATTGTTATTGGATATTGAATAGCCATTTCTTCGAGCGACGGGTCCTGAAAAATAACAAATGGAGGAAGATTTTGCTTGTTTGCAAATTGTTTTCTTAAATCTTTTAACATTGCAAATATAACGGGGTCGGCAGCGTTATCGCCAACCTGTCCTTTTGGCATATCATCGTCGTCGCCTTCTTCGTATTCGTGGTCGCGCATTAGCATAATTTCATAAGGCACTTCCATGAATTTTTTACCCTCATCGCTTATGCTTAACAAACCGTAATTCTCTATATCTTTAATAATGAATTTCTTAATCATAGATTGTCTGATTACGGCTAACCAGAATTTTTTATTCTCATCGCTTCCTATTCCGAACGATTCTAATTGGTGATGGTTATATGTTTTTATTGAAGAGTTGGCATTTCCACATAAAATATCTGCAATGTGTTCGGCTTTAAATTTTTCCTGAACTTCTAAAATACATTGCAAAACAGTAACAATGGCTTCGCTGCCATCAAATTGTGTTTTTGGATTAAGACAGTTATCGCAGTTTTCGCAATTATCTTCAGTGTATTCTTCGCCAAAATAATGTAGAAGTAATTTTCTGCGACAAACAGACGATTCGGCATACGAAACAGTCTCGAAAAGTAATTGTTTGCCAATTTCTTGCTCTGCAACAGGTTTGCCCTGCATAAATTTTTCGAGTTTTTGAATGTCATCGTAGCTGTAGAATGTTATGCATTGACCTTCGCCACCATCTCTGCCTGCACGACCTGTTTCCTGATAATAACCTTCTAAACTTTTAGGAATATCGTAATGAATAACAAATCTCACATCGGGTTTGTCTATACCCATACCAAAAGCAATGGTAGCAACAATTACGTCGGCTGTTTCCATTAAAAAAGCATCTTGATTTCTTACACGTGTTGCCGAATCAAGTCCGGCATGATAAGGTAATGCTTTTATACCATTTGCAACTAATTGCTCAGCCATTTCTTCAACTCTTTTGCGGCTAAGGCAATATATTATTCCCGATTTACCTTCGTTATTTTTAATAAATTTAATTATTTCTTTAGTTGCTCCTATTTTGGGGCGTATCTCGTAATATAAATTTGGGCGATTAAAGGAAAATTTAAAAACTTCAGCATCAGTAATTTCTAATGTTTTTAATATATCGTGTTGAACTTTTGGCGTAGCAGTAGCCGTTAGTGCTATAACAGGAGCTTTGCCAATTTCGTTTATTATTGGTCTTATCCGACGGTATTCTGGTCTAAAGTCGTGTCCCCATTCCGAAATACAATGAGCTTCGTCTATTGCATAAAACGAAATTTTAATGTGTTTTAAAAACTCAACATTTTCTTCTTTTGTGAGCGATTCGGGAGCAACATATAGCATTTTAGTTTTTCCGGAAGTTACTTCATCTTTTACTCTTCTTATTTCTGTTTTATTTAGTGATGAGTTTAAAAAATTCGCTATTCCTTCTTCACTGCTAAAATTTCTTATTGCATCAACTTGATTTTTCATTAATGCAATTAGTGGCGAAATAATTATTGCAGTTCCCTCCATTATAATTGCAGGAAGTTGATAACATAACGATTTCCCGCCACCAGTAGGTAATAGCACAAATGAGTTTCTTCCAGCTAATAAATTATCAATAATTTCTTCTTGATTTCCCTTGAAAGTATCAAATCCAAAGTGTTTTTTTAATAATTGGCGTAATGATTTTTCTTTTGTTTTATCCATTTATTTATTTTTCTCTTAATATATTTTGATGTTAGTACCAAATAAAATAATTTTGTAACCTAAAGTTAGAACATTTTTTTATACTTATGCAAATTAAATAAAATAATTTTGACAAACCTACAAAAAATGGAAACTAATACAAATATAAAAGAGTTGGCTATAAAAATTATAGAAGCTGAATCGGAGGCAATAAAAAAAATTGCTTTATTAATTGACAATGATTTTGAAAAAGTTGTTGAATTAATTTTTTCGAGTAAAGGAAGAGTTATTGCAACCGGAATTGGAAAAAGTGCAATAATTGCTCAAAAATTAGTCGCAACACTTAACAGTACTGGAACTCCCGCTGTGTTTATGCACGCTGCCGATGCTATTCATGGCGATTTAGGCATAGTTTTAAGCGACGATGTTGTTATTTGCATCTCTAAAAGTGGCGATACTCCCGAAATTAAAGTTTTAATACCTATTATTAAAAATGGGGGCAACAAAATTGTCGCTATTGTTTCAAATGTTAATTCATTTTTAGCCCGTAATGCCGATTTTGTTTTAAAAGCCACTGTTGACGAAGAAGCTTGCCCTAACAATCTGGCACCAACATCAAGCACAACTGCACAATTAGTTTTATGCGATGCTTTAGCAGTTTGTTTACTCAATGAACATGGATTTACTAAAGAAGATTTTGCTAAAGTTCATCCGGGAGGAACTCTTGGCAAGAAACTTTATATGAGAGTAAAAGATATTTACAAATATGACGAGCCACCTAAAGTAAAACCTGACGACAATCTAAAAACTGTGATTTTTGAGATTTCATCTAAAAGGCTTGGTGCATCTGTTGTTGTGGACGAACACGATGTTTTACTTGGAATAATTACCGATGGCGATTTAAGAAGAATGTTAGAAAAACCATTCGATTTTAATAATGTTAAAGCTAAAGATATAATGACTAAATTGCCCAAAACAGTTTCGGTTGACGAAATGGCTATTAATGCATTTTATTTAATGGAAAAATATAAAATTACCCAGTTAGTCGTTTGCAAAGACAATAAATATAAGGGAATTCTTCACATACACGATATTTTACACGAAGGTATAGTATAATAAAATACAAAAATCAAAATTCAAATCACAAACAAGTAACAATGTTCAAAATGCAAACAAAAACAAATCGCAAATTAATTTAGATGGAAAATCAAAAAATAAAACTCCGCACCGAAAATCTTGTAAAAAAATATCGTTCAAGAACAGTTGTAAAAGATGTTACTATCGAAGTTAGTCAAGGAGAAATTGTTGGATTACTTGGACCAAATGGCGCAGGCAAAACGACTTCTTTTTATATGATAGTTGGTTTGATAAAACCAAACGAAGGAAAAATATTTTTAGACGATGTAGAAATAACAAAGGAACCTGTTTATCGTCGTGCCCAAATGGGTATTAGTTATTTATCGCAGGAAGCTTCTGTTTTTCGACAAATGACAGTTGAAGATAATATTCGCTCAATTCTTGAATTATCAAAAATTGCTAAAACTGAACAAAAAGAAAAATTAGAATCTCTGCTCGAAGAGTTTGGCTTAAACAGAATTCGCAAAAGTATGGGAATTCAACTTTCGGGGGGAGAACGTCGTCGCACCGAAATTGCACGGGCACTTGCACTTAATCCTAAATTTATTCTTTTAGATGAGCCATTTGCCGGTGTTGACCCAATTGCTGTTGAAGATATTCAGGAAATTGTTTCGAAACTTAAAGATAAAAATATTGGTATTTTAATTACCGACCATAATGTTCACGAAACGCTTTCAATTACAAACAGAGCTTATCTTTTAATTGAAGGTAAAATTTTTAAATCGGGAACAGCCCATGAACTTAGCGAAGATGAACAAGTAAGAAAATTATATTTAGGCAAAAATTTTGAGTTAAGAAAATAAACAAAAGTAAAAAGTGAGAAGCAAAAAGTGGAAAGTTAGGTTATCCGATAGCTATCGGATTTGAAAATGTTCCTGCCATGATTTATTTTGTTGTCCCCCTTCATTGAAGGGAGCAGGGGGATGATATATTTATTTTTTGCATAACATCAGCAATAATGTTATTTCTTTTAAGTTTATAAGTAAGTTGTTAGAGGCAATATAAAATGCTCATAAAATATTTAAAAAAAATATTAATTGTTTTTTCGATAACATTTATTTTGTTATTTGCATCTGGATTAATAATTACTATTATTTATGGCGATAATATTAAACAATATTTTATTTCAAAAATTAATAATTATTTAAGCACGGAAATAAAAGTGGGAAAAGTTGACTTTTCATTACTTAAAAAATTTCCTGATGCTTGTATTCGTTTTCACGATGTTGTTGCTATGTCGGCATCGGGATACGATAAAAAAAGTTTTAAAAACATTAATACCGACACATTATTGGTTGCTAAAGAAGTTTTTTTGCAGTTTAATATCTTCGATATTTTTAGTAAAAAGTACAATATTAAGGCGATTCATATTGCTGATGGTCATTCTACTATATTAATTGATAATAAAGGTGGAGACAATTATCATTTCTGGAAAACATCTCAAAATAATGATACTACAGCTTTTAAACTTGATTTAAGAAATATTAGATTAACAAAATTTTCATTAAGCTTTTACGACAAGGCACAGGAACTAACAATTAAATGCTCGTTGCCCGATTTTACAATTTCCGGAAAATTTAACGCTCAGCAATATGAACTTAAAACGCATGGAGATTTAAAAATTAAAAAATTTAAAATTGATAAAGTGAATTATATTAAGTCTGATGCAATTTCTGTTAAAATGAAATTTGATGTAAACAATAATAATTTATCAATAAAAAGCGGTAGAATTTCAATTGATAATCTTATTTTCGATGTTTTTGGAAATTATTCATATTCAGACAGTAAAATTAATTTGCAGATAAAAGGGAAAGATGTTGATATTAAATCCTTTTTGTCGGTATTACCAGAAAATTTACAACAAAAATTTTCAGATTTTACAAGCAATGGCATTTTTTATTTTAACACAAAAATAAAAGGCATAATTAGTTATAACACTGTACCAAAAATTTCTTCGACTTTCGGAATTGAAAATGCAAGTATCGTACAAAACAAAACAAGACTCGTTTTAAATAATGTTTTTATTAAAGGTAGTTTCACAAATGGAGAAAAACAAAACTCTCAAACTTCCAGATTAGTACTCGATACTATTTATGCAACTATTAATAAAAGCACTTTTTCGGGAAGTTATTCGGTTAAAAATTTTGTTAATCCTCATATAAAACTTAATATTTCGGGAAATTTTGATTTATCGCAAATTAAAAATCTGTTTAGCATTAATCAATTTAAAACTTTTGACGGTAAAATGGTTGCCGATTTTTCGTTTTCGGGAAATGTGTCAAGTTTATCCGAAATAACTGCTGCTGAATACAGGAAAGCATTATCGATTGGAAAAATATTGCTTTATAATTCTAATGTTCAATTAGTTAAAAGTGTGGACAAATTCACAAATATAAATGCAGGTTTTACTTTTCATAATAATGATGTGAGAATTGATAGTCTTAATTTCTTAATGAATGAGCACGATTTTAATGTTTCGGGATATTTTAAAAATTTAATCGCCTATATTATGCTTGATAATGAGCCGCTTACTGTTGAGGCTCGAATTCATTCAAAATACATTAACATTAAAAAACTACTTACTAATAATCAAGGACAAAGTTCGGGATTTGTATTGCCAAAAAACATTAAGTTAGCTTCTAATGTTTCGGTTGATAATATCGAATATGGAAAATTTTCAGCTAAACATGCATCCGGTTTTATTGAAATAAGCGATAACATGATAACATTTACATCATTGTCGCTCGATGCTCTTGGCGGTTCAGTGAATGCCGATGGTGCAATAAAAATTACCCCGCAAAATAATATTGTTTTACAGGCAACTACATCACTTAAAAACATAAATGTAAATCAGTTATTTTATTCGTTCGAAAATTTTGGACAAACTTTTATTCTCGCTCAAAATTTAAAAGGAACTGTAAATGCAGATATTACTGTTTCATCAGAATGGAATGAAAAATTTGAACTTGCACAAAAAAAACTTATTGCCTCTTGCTCTATGCAAATAAAAAATGGCGAGTTAGTTAATTTCGAACCGATGTACAAATTATCCGATTATATTGCTGTATCGGAACTTAAACAAATTAAATTCGAAAAACTTACAAACGAAATTT
>JAVHRE010000353.1:0-2310 GCA_036171495.1 Bacteroidales bacterium | reverse complement strand
TTAAGGTAAATTAATAAAACCATGCGTGTAGTCATCTTTTTATAGCCCGGCGATGCGGTTTTTTTTATCTTTGCATAAATTTTTGAATATGTTCGATTTGCACTTGAGTTTTCGTGAAATATTTTCGGCATTTATGGTAATGTTTGCAGTAATAGACATTACCGGTTCTATTCCTGTAATTATTGAATTAAAACAAAAATACGGAAGTATTGATGCTTTAAAAGCGGCATCGGCTTCATTAGGAATATTGTTAATTTTCTTCTTTTTGGGCGAACCATTATTAAATGTTTTTGGAGTAGATATTTATTCGTTTGCAATTGCAGGTTCTGTCGTTGTTTTTCTTGTTGGACTCGAAATGGTTTTAGGCGTTGAAATATTTAAGGGAACAACACCTGTTGGGGTTAGTATTGTGCCAATTGCATTTCCTTTAGTTGCAGGTGCCGGAGCAATAACATCTATGCTTTCGCTAAAAGCAGAATATTATGCTTCAAATATTATTGTTGCACTTTTTTTAAACTCAATTGTAGTTTATTTAGTAATTAAATCAACAAAATGGTTCGAAAAAATTCTCGGAAAAGCCGGTATTTTAATTTTACGTAAGGTTTTTGGAATTATTTTACTTGCTATTGCAATAAAACTTTTTGTGTCGAACACAGGGTTACAATTAGGAAAACATATTTAGTTTATAAAAATGATTTTCTTAATTTTGTGAAGATTTTAATTTAAAAAGATTCTTTACTTCGTTCAGAATGACAATAATGTTTTAAAATCATAAATCTAAATTCATAAATCATAAATTTTTAAGGTATGGCTTTACAATGTGGAATTATTGGTATAACAGGCTCTGGAAAAACGTCTATATTTAACTGCATTTCAAACACAAAAGCTGCAACAGAATCATTTTCGAACAAAACAAATGTTGGAGTTGTTCAGGTTCCAGACGACAGATTATATGTGCTTGATAAATTAGAACATTCAGACAGAATTGTTCATGCAACAGTTGCAATTGTAGATATTCCGGGTTTAGTTCGTGGTGCCGGAAACAACGAAAATTCGGGCAATAAATTTTTAACCGAAATTAGAAATACAGACGCACTTATTCATGTTGTACGTTGTTTTGACGAACCTACTTTACCTCATCCCGATATTACAATTGACCCAATTAGAGATATTGAAAATATTGAGTTTGAGCTTCAGGCACGTGATTTAGAATCGGTTGAAAAAAAAATTACACGTTTCGAAAAACAAATTAAAGCTGGCGATAAAGAAGCAAAACGCGGAATCGAAGTTATGCAAATTTATAAATCTCATCTCGAATCTTTTAGCCCTGCCCGTACAATTGAATTATCTGAACAGGACAAGCGACTTGCCGATGACTTATGCCTTTTATCGGCAAAAAAAGTTTTATACGTTGCTAATGTCGATTCTAAATCTGCAATTAGTGGCAATGAATATTCAAACATAATGCAGAATTATTTAAAACAACATAATGCAAATGTGCTTGTAATTGCAGGAAAACTTGAAGCAGAAATTGCAGAGTTAGAGAGTAACGACGATAGAAAAATGTTTTTAGAAGACGCCGGATTATCAGAACCGGGTGTTAACAAATTGGTTCGTGCAGCTTATGAATTACTCGATTTAATTACTTTTTTTACAGTTGGAGTTAAAGAAATTCGTGCTTGGACTATTCGTAAAGGAATGACTGCTCCTAATGCTGCCGGTGTGATTCACAGCGATTTCGAACGTGGCTTTATACGTGCCGAGGTAATGAAATATATTGATTATACCACACTTAAAACTGAGCAAGTCTGCAAGGAAAAAGGCAAATTATTTGTTGAAGGCAAAAATTATATTGTTGAAGATGGCGATATTTTAAACATAAGATTTAATGTATAATACCAAGTTACGTTCTAAAGATTAATATTTAAATAAGGGAAAAACGTCATTGATTTAATGTGTTCGGTTTTTGATGAAAACTCTTTGATTCCATTGCATACTTTGTCCATTGTTTCTTCAATTAAGGCAAAAATTTTATTATACCAATTCTTAGGTCAAATTAGTCCAAAGGACAATTTGACCTTTAGAATAGCCTGTCCCGAACTTAGCGAAGCGTTCTCACGAATACCTTTAAAATAAAATATAAATATGAGTAATTCACTTCGGGAGTTAATGCCGAAATAGTAGCTGTTATAGGACTATTACAGATACAGCATCGGTATTACTTAGTGTCTGTCCACAAACTCAGTGTTTGATAAGAAAATGTCAAAGACAAGGTGTTTCGTCCTGAAATTTAATCATCTAATTTGGAAA
>JAVHRE010000352.1:0-2334 GCA_036171495.1 Bacteroidales bacterium | reverse complement strand
TAGAATTTTATTTTTTAATCAACAGTCAATTGTTAATTTTGCGTAACATCAGTAATTAATACAATATTTTTTAAAATGTCAGTATGTCATATATGCTGACATTTTTTGTTGGTATTAAATCATCAAAAGTAAAATTGACATAAAAAACATATAATTTTTTTAATGGCATAATATTAGTAAGATGTGAGCAGTCAAAAAAAATAATTGTTTAACTTAAAATAAAAAATTATGGCAAAAATAAAAATTAAACCTTTAGCAGACAGAGTTGTTATTGAGGCTCAACCTGCAGAAACTGTAACTGCTGGTGGAATTATAATTCCTGATACAGCACAAGAAAAACCTCAAAAAGGTAAAATTATGGCAGTTGGTACAGGAACCAAAGATGAAGATATGAAATTGAAAATTGGTGATATTGTGCTTTATGGAAAATATGCAGGCACAGAAATAACACTTGATAAAGAAAAGTATCTTATAATGAAACAATCAGATGTATTAGCAATAATTGAAAAATAATTTAATAAATAAATAATATGGCAGCAAAAGAAATAATATACGACATGGAAGGACGCGATGCATTAAAAAGAGGCATCGACAAATTATCAAATGCAGTAAAAATTACACTAGGACCAAAAGGTCGTAATGTAGTTCTTGAAAAAAAATTTGGTGCACCACAAATCACAAAAGATGGTGTTACCGTTGCAAAAGAGATTGAACTAAAAGACCCGTTTGAAAACATGGGAGCACAAATGGTTCGCGAAGTAGCTTCAAAAACAGCCGATAAAGCTGGCGATGGTACAACAACTGCTACTGTTTTAGCACAATCTATTATTGGAGTAGGATTAAAAAATGTTACTGCTGGTGCTAATCCAATGGATTTAAAACGCGGTATTGACTTAGCAGTGGAATCTGTAATAAAAAGTTTAAAAAAACAAACCCGTCAGGTTGGCAACGATTATAACAAAATTGAACAAGTAGCTCGCGTTTCGTCAAATAATGATGCAACAATAGGAAAACTTATTACAGAAGCAATGAAAAAAGTAACAACAAAAGGTGTTATTACCGTTGAAGAAGCTAAAGGAACTGAAACAACTGTTGAAACAGTTCAAGGTATGCAATTTGACCGTGGTTATATTTCTCCGTATTTTGTTACAAATACAGAGAAAATGGAATGTGTAATGGAAAATCCATACATTTTGATTCACGACAAGAAAATTTCTTCGATGAAAGATTTATTGCCAATTTTGGAAGCAGTTGTTCAGGCAAGTCGTCCATTTGTTATTATTTCCGAAGATATTGATGGCGAAGCATTAGCAACATTAGTTGTTAATAAACTTCGTGGTTCACTTAAAGTTGTAGCTGTAAAAGCTCCGGGTTTTGGCGACCGCAGAAAAGAAATGTTGGAAGATTTAGCTGTTTTAACAGGCGGAACAGTCGTTACTGAAGAACGTGGATTTAAATTAGAAACTACAACTATCGAAATGCTTGGTAAAGCTGAAAAAATAAGTATTGATAAAGATAACACTACTATTGTTAATGGAGCAGGTGAAAAAACAGCCATTAAAGCAAGAGTTAATCAAATTAATGCTCAAATAGAAAATACAACATCTGATTACGATAAAGAAAAGTTACAGGAACGTTTAGCAAAATTAAGTGGCGGCGTGGCAGTTCTTTACATTGGTGCTTCATCAGAAGTTGAAATGAAAGAGAAAAAAGACCGCGTTGACGATGCACTTCATGCAACCCGTGCTGCTGTTGAAGAAGGTATCGTTCCTGGTGGTGGAATTGCTTACATAAGAGCAATAAAAGACTTAGAAAAATTAAAAGGTTCAAATGAAGACGAACAAACCGGAATTGAAATTATTAAAAGAGCTTTACAAGAGCCATTACGTCAGATTGTTGAAAATGCCGGACTCGAAGGTTCGGTTATTGTTAACAAAGTACTTGAAGGAAAAGATGATTTTGGTTTCAACGCTCAAACCGAGAAATATGAAAATCTATTAAAAGCAGGTGTTATTGACCCAACCAAAGTAACGCGTATTGCTTTAGAAAATGCAGCATCAATTGCAGGAATGTTCTTAACAACTGAATGTGTAATTGCCGAAATAAAAGAAGATAAACCTGCTATGCCTGCAATGCCAGGTGGTGGCGGAATGGACGGAATGTATTAAAATCCGATTTTGTAAATAAAAAAACTGCCTCAAAAGGGCAGTTTTTTTATTTTAAACAGACCTAACAGGTTTTAGAAACCTGTTAGGTCTTAAAATTTAAAGCAACCTTATTATTAACTGATGTTACGCATGCTTTAAATATTTATTATGTAAACCTCATTAGCCA
>JAVHRE010000351.1:0-2362 GCA_036171495.1 Bacteroidales bacterium | reverse complement strand
ATTTAATTACAATTTTAATGTCGGTCGAATTAATACTTAATTCGGTAAATATAAATTTTTTAGTTTTTAACAGATACCTTTTTCCACATCAATTGCAAGGCAACTTTTTTGCTTTAATTGTTGTGGCAGTTGCTGCTGCCGAAGCTTCGGTTGCAATTGCGCTGTTCATTAATATGTACAGAATGTACAATAATATTGATGTAGAAAATATTAGCGAAATGAAATATTAATTCAAGTTTATGGTTTCAAGTTTTAAGTTTTGGGTTTAACAAGTTATAATAACATAAATAATGGCAACATTTAAAAAAATAGAAGATATTGAAGCATGGGTATTAGCCCACAATATTTGTAAAGAAATTTACACATCTTTTAAGTCCCAAACCTGTGGTGAGCAAAGCGTTGTACTGAGTTTATCGAAGTGTCGAACCATTCCAAATCCGAAATCAAAAATCCGAAACTATAAATCATAAAATATGATAAATTACACATATACAGTGTGGATTGTTTTAATTCCACTTTTCATGTTTGTTATTTTGGGACTGTTTGGAACGAAAATGAAAAATTCACTTTCTGGTATTTTAGGTACATTAGGATTATTTGCTTCAACTGTTTTATCTTATGTTACTGCTTATTATTATTTTTTTAAAGTTGGTCCGGTTGATGGTGTTTTTCAATCTGTCTCAGCTTATAATATTGAATGGCTTGCTTTTACCGATACTCTTAAAGTTCATTTGGGAGTTTTGATAGACCCGATTTCAGTTATGATGTTAGTTGTTATTACAACAGTGTCGTTAATGGTTCATATTTATAGCATTGGTTATATGAAAGGAGATTCAGGATTTCAGCGATTCTTTTCGTTCCTGTCACTTTTTACATTTTCAATGTTATTTTTAGTAATTGCAGCAGATATTATTCAAATGTATATTGGTTTTGAATTGGTAGGTCTTTCATCGTATCTGCTAATAGGACACTATTACGAAAAACCTGCTGCAGTTGCAGCCGCAAATAAAGCATTTATTGTTACAAGATTTGCTGATTTTGGTTTTTTTGTAGGAATATTACTTGTTTCATTTTATACGGGAACATTCGATTTTAAAGTACTTACAAGTGGCGATGGTAGCATTTTTGCAAGTATGAGTGCTGCTTCTTTCATGGGAATGAGCGTAATGACATGGTCAATGTTATTAATATTTATTGGTGGTGCAGGTAAATCTGCGATGTTCCCTTTACATATTTGGTTGCCCGATGCAATGGAAGGTCCAACGCCTGTTTCTGCATTAATTCATGCAGCAACAATGGTAGTAGCCGGAGTATATTTAGTAGCAAGAATGTTTATTGTATTTCATTTTCAAGCTCCCGATGCACTTATAGTTGTTGCTTATGTCGGTGCTTTTACTTCTCTTTTTGCTGCGGTTATAGCTATAACCCAATATGATATAAAAAGAATTTTAGCTTTTTCAACCCTTTCTCAAATTGGTTATATGATGTTAGCTCTTGGTATTTCGGGATATGGCAACGAAGCTGGCGTAGGATATATGGCATCTATGTTCCATTTGACTACTCATGCAATGTTTAAAGCATTATTATTTTTAGGTGCCGGCTCAATTATTCATACCATTCATAGTAATGATTTAAGAGATATGGGAGGATTAAGAAAATATATGCCTATAACTTTTATAACTTTTGCAATAGCAGTTTTATCAATTAGCGGAATTCCACCATTTTCAGGTTTCTGGAGTAAAGATGAAATATTAGCAGCTGCATTTGAACATAATAAAATAATATATATATCATCAGTTTTGGTAGCCGGACTGACTGCATTTTATATGTCCCGATTATTTTTTACTGTTTTCTTTGGTAAAAAAACTGAGTATCATCATACACCTCACGAATCCCCGTGGGTTATGACAATTCCATTGATAATTTTAGCAATTGGAGCAACTTTTTCAGGATTTATTCCTTTTAATCAACTAGTTACTTCAGATGGAGCAGCTTTTGAATCACATCTGAGCTTAAGTATTGCAATACCTTCAATAGGAATTGCTTTGTTAGGTATATTTTTTGCCTTTTTACTATATTATAAGAAAAGTAATACCCCTGATAAAATAACTAAATCTTTAGGATTTTTCTACAAAACAACATTAAATAAGTTCTATTTTGACGAGCTCTACTTATTTGTAACAAAGAAAATTATATTTAACATTATATCACAATCAATTGCATGGTTCGACCGACACGTTGTTGATGGCTCAATGAATGGAATAGCATGGGTTATTGAAAAAACATCAGTAAAATCTAAAGAATTACAATCGGGACAACTTCAACAATATGCATTTATATTTGTTGCCGGTACAATTATTTT
>JAVHRE010000350.1:0-2366 GCA_036171495.1 Bacteroidales bacterium | reverse complement strand
AAAGGAATAGTTTTTAGCTATCCCAATATTTTCTTTTCTAAAAGTAAAATATTTGCTGCATTATTAATTTTACTGACATTTTTAGATCCTTATACTGGTATTGGTGGGTTATTATGTATTATTTCTGCAAATACAGCAGCTTATTTAATTGGATTAAATGTTTATAAAATTTCGGGCGGTTTATATGGATTTAATGCTTTGCTTGTTGGATTAGGAATTGCATCGTTTTATTCGCCGTCTTTTGAATTGTATTCGATAATTATTTTTTCAGGATTGCTAACATTATTTTTAACGGTTGCACTTGAAGGAATTATTGGGAAATATTCCCTACCATTTTTAAGTATTCCATTTCTTTTAGCTTTATGGATTGTGCAGCTTTCATCGGCAGAATTTAACTCAATTGGAATTTCAGAAAGAGGCATTTACTTTTTAAACGAACTATATAGCATTGGAGGAAAAGAACTTGTCGATATATATAACCAATGGACTTTAATTATTATTCCGATTTCATTAAAAACTTACTTTTTATCGCTTGGAGCAATCTTTTTTCAGGAAAATATAATTGCAGGAATTTTAATTTCTATAGGTTTGCTTATATATTCTCGTATTGCGTTTTCACTTTCGTTAATAGGATTTTACGCTGCGTATTTTTTCTTCATTTTTATTGGAAGCGATATAACTCAAGCCAATTACACATACATTGGTTTTAATTTTATTTTAACATCAATTGCCATAGGTGGATTTTTTATGATTCCATCGCGAAACTCATATTTGTGGGCAATTTTGGTTATTCCAATTACTTCGCTTATAACAATTGGCAGTAGTAAAATTTTTAATACTTGGCACTTATCAATATATTCTTTGCCTTTCAATATTGTTGTTTTGCTTTTTATTTACACAATGCGTTTTAGAACTCAATTTTTAAAATATCTTTCAGAAGTTAGCATTCAGCAATTTATGCCGGAGCGAAATCTTTACAATTTTTTAGTTACTGTAAATCGTTTCAGCAAAAGCTTTTCTACTTTGCCAATAAAACTACCTTTTTGGGGCGAATGGAATGTTGAACAAGGACACAATGGCGAAGTTACACATAAAGACGATTGGCAACATGCATGGGATTTTACTATTAGAAGTTCAGATAACAAAACATACATATCAAATGGCGAAGCAGTTGCTGATTATTTATGTTACAACAAAGCAGTTATTTCACCTGCTTACGGTACTGTTGAAGAAATAATTGATGGCGTGCCGGAAAATGCTATTGGTAACGTAAATCTGAATCAAAACTGGGGAAACGTAATTATAATTAAACATGCCGATTTTTTATATTCTGCACTTTGTCATTTAAAGGCAGGAAGCATTAAAGTTATTAAAGGCGATTATGTTAAACCCGGACAAATTATTGCAGCTGTTGGAAACAGCGGTCGCTCACCCGAACCACACTTACATATACAATTACAAGCAACACCTTTTGTTGGCTCAAAAACTTTGCAATATCCTATTAACCATTTTATTTCAAAAGATAAAAACGGAATAAACTTCAATTCGTTTGATGTTCCAAAACAAAATACAACAGTTTCAAATATCGAAATAAATCCATTGCTTAAGAAAGCTTTCACATTTATTCCCGGACAAAAATTTAAAATTAATTATACCGAAAATGGAACCGAAAAAAATGTTGCATGGGAAGTAATTACCGACATTTATAACAATACGTACATTTATTGCCATCAATCAAAATCTTTTGCTTATATATACAGCGATGGAACTCTACATTTTTTTAAACATTTTGTAGGAAATAAAAATTCACTTTTGTATTACTTCTATTTAGGATGTTACAAAATTTCTTTAGGTTATTATAATAATTTAAAACTTGAAGATAATTATTCATTATCAGAAATATTTAGTTTACCAAAACTTGTAATTCAGGATTTTTTTGCACCATTTTTCAGGTTTATGTCAGCTCATTATAATGTTGAATATGTTTTTTTAGACGATAACATGAGTCCATCAAAAATTGTATTAAAATCGAATACTCTGGCAAAAATTCTAAAAAAAGAAGTGATTCATATTGATTTTGATATTGAAATAGGTCAAGCCGGTATTACAATTTTTGAGGTTAAATCTAAAAATAAATCAATAAGAGCAGTGTTTGTGGAGGCATAAACAATGAAGAAATTATTATTTATTATTATATTAGACATTTCAGGTTTTAACGTTTTTGCTGACGATGTTTTAACATTTCAGTATGTTGATTCAGCTACCTATTCGATGTTTCAAAAGCAAGAATGGGAACCGCTAATAACATTAGGCAATAATGCTATTAATAACAATATAGATTATTTTTATTTAAGAATGCGAATTGG
>JAVHRE010000349.1:0-2373 GCA_036171495.1 Bacteroidales bacterium | reverse complement strand
TTGTAATTTTATAATTTTGTTTACGAAGTCGGCTTCATCATTTAGCTAGCCGTTGCCTGCAAGCGTATAAAAAAACCGCTAAACCGACTGACAGACAACAAAATAACCGGAATAATTACCGACCAACGGGCGGACTTTTTGCCGACACGACAGCCCAAAGCTTCGTGTTTTAATTTTTTAGCCAACGCACAAAACAATTGAATTTCTTTTGCCCCCCACATTGGCACATTTGGTTTTGCCACTGCACACAAGCCGACACACAAAGGCAAAACCAAAAGAGCCAACTTTTCCAACGCAAAAAAACATATAGTGCAAGCAAAACAAATTAAGGACAAACGGAAAAATATTTTATCCTCGAATTATAATTGTTGCAGAATGTGAAATATTTCGACCAGAGTATTTTTAGAACTAAATGTTATAACCCCTGTGTGTAAAGACCAGCTGGCATTTCGACCGAAGTGTATATAGAACTTAAAACTTAATGTTAACATTTCTGTGTGTTACGACTGGCGGGTAATTCGACCGTACGTTTTTAGAACTGAATGGGAAATTTCCTGTATGTTACGACCGGCGGGTATTTAGACCACAGTGTTTTTTTTAATTTCTATGTGTGTCACGACCAGTTGGTATTTCAACTGTAGTGTTTTTGGAACTGAATGTTAAAAATTATGTGGGTAATGCGACATTGGTATTTAGCAATTAGTGTTTTTAGAACTGAATGTTAAAACCATTGCTTTCTATATAATAGGATAAACGCCACACAAAGTTAATCTTTTGTTCGATTAAATTTTGTTTGTAGGTTACATTGTATTACTATTGTAAACCAAAATTAAGTCTGTTGCAACGCTGTAATGTTTTGTGAAATAAAAAAGTAATTAGATTAAACTTAGAACCTTACTGTGTATTGGTTAACAGTGTAAAAGCAATGAAAAAAATAGAAAGTTTGAAAAGTGAAAAGTTTAAAGGAAATGTTATTAATGATTTATCATCAGTAATTGGAGGTCATATTTTTTGGAGATTTACAAATAATGTATCAGTAACCAATTATTCGGATTGTGGTGATACTAATGTTTCAACTTTTTCTTGTGATACAGCCAAAGATGGTCATACAACAGGTAGTACTGACAATTGTATATAAGCTGTAAATTCAAAAATGCGGGAAGAACAATTTCTTCCCGCATTTTTATTTGTGATTTTAAAATCTATACAATTTACTCGAATGACAAAATATAAACTAATTATTGTGTTTTTTTTTATAACGATATTAACTGTCGTTGGGCAAAAACTTGATAAGCAAACTCGAAAATATTTAAAATCAAAATTAGACACAATAAGTCAAATTGACCAAAAATATCGGTGGGAGTTAGCTTTTGGAGAATTAGATTCTAAGAAAATAGATTCGTTAAAAAAATTACCCCATAAGCTTATGATGGAAAGAATGAGCCAAGCTGGCATTGGTAAAGTCGGATTCAACAAAGAAATAAAAGATTCAATTTGGAAACTTCAAAAAAACTTAGATTCTTTAAATAGTATAACTTTCATAGAACTCATAAATAAATATGGATATCCAAGTTATAAGAGAACAAAATCATATACGTCTTTTACATTGGCTTTGCATTTAATGGGTAAAAATAATTTCGAAAAACTTCTACCAATATTTAGTAGCGAACTTGAAAAGGGAAATATGCCACCAAGTGAATACGCAAATTGGTATGACAGAAATCAAATAATAGCAAAGAAGAAACAATTATACGGAGAATACGACAAAAAATTCCCTTGCGTTGAAAACATAGAAAAAACAAATTTGGCAAGAAAAAAAATTGGACTAAGACTTATAAAGAGGAATAATTGTAAAAATAATTAATGTAAATTCAGATTATTATCTCATTTGAATAATAAGATATATGTGCTGCTAAAAAATGATAGTTATATTTTCAGAATCCGATGATAGAAGCACGACAGAAGTTATGAAATGGCTTCGTTTTTGGCATGTCAAGGATTTAATTAGAATCAATGAAGATCCAGATGATTTTAATTTTAAACTCGCCTTATCTAATAAAACAAGTAACGCACTTCAATTAAGGATAAATAATACTACTGTAAATTTTTGTGAAATTCAATCCGTTTGGTTTAGAAGATCTCATTTCAATTTAATTACAAATGAGTTTTTATCGAAAATAGAAAATTACACGATATTTAAAAAAGATATTATGAATTTCTTAATGAAAGAAAATAATGCACTTAAAAATGTGTTGTGGTATTTTATATCAAAAAAAAATAAGATAGGGAACCCATTTTTTGAAAATTTAAACAAATTAATTGTATTGCTTATCTGCTTTAGACATGCTGTCTTTTATTGTTTTGTAATTCCTG
>JAVHRE010000348.1:0-2379 GCA_036171495.1 Bacteroidales bacterium | reverse complement strand
ATTAATTTTTTGCATAATCCAATCTAATTGTTCTTCGCGAGTTAAATTGCTATTATCGAGTACAATAGCATCATCGGCTTTACGCAAAGGGCTTATTTCTCTGTTTTCGTCAATATAATCGCGTTGTTTGATATTTTCAACAACTTTGTTAATAGTAGTTTGCATTCCTTTTTCGTTCATTTCGAGTAATCGGCGTTCGGCTCTAATAATTGAGTCGGCAGTCATAAATATTTTTAAATCAGCATTAGGAAAAACAACTGTGCCAATATCGCGACCATCCATAACTATTTTTTTATTTTCGCCTATTTGCCGTTGAATTGAAACAAGTTTTTTTCGCACATCTGGAATTTTGCTAACAATGCTTACAAGCGATGCAACTTCATTCATACGAATAACATCTTCAACATTCTCGCCATTAAGCCAAGTTTCGCTTTTATCGGTTAAATTATTTTGTAAAAATCTGATGTCAATTTTATTGAGATTTTGTTTTAAAAGTTCAAGATTTACAACAGAATCTTTTATTATTCCATATCTTATACAGTATAATGTTATTGCTCTGTACATTGCACCGCTATCAATATAAATATAACCCAATATAGATGCAACAGCTTTTGCTAATGTGCTTTTACCACAAGAGCTATAACCATCAATTGCAATAATTAAATCTCTCATTAACTAATTGTTATACAATTCAGAAAATAATAATAATTTCTAAATTTAAAAAAATAAAATTACATTATTTTTTTATAAAGCTAAATGAAATCATTAAATAGTGTTAAAAAGAAAACTATGTGTTTGATAAAGAAAACGTCAAGTTCAAAGCCTGTCCCGAACTTACTTCGGGAGCTTGTGAAACAGCAAAAACACGGAGTTCCGCCTAAGCGGAATGAGTAGTTTTTGCTGTGAGCATAACGAAAAAATTGGCGTTTTCTTGCAAACACTAAATATGTTGGAGATAACTCCAACATTGACTGAAAAATACAATTTATTGGATTTCTTTTTTATAAAAATCGGCAAAATTTGTACTTATAGAAAATAAGTTAGAGGCACCTGCTAAATTATATGATGCACGGGCATAGCTAAAATTAAATTTTGAAACACGAAAACCAAATCCCCACGAAGTTCCAACCATATATGGTCGTGTTTCTACAAGCATTTCTTTACGGCGTTGGTAGTTATATCCTAACCCTACATAAAAATTTTTAGATAAAATTATTTCTGTACCTATAATTATATGACGCATAAATTCATCACCATACTTTGATAATTTTGATTTCTTCTTTACGTCATTTGTTATTAAATCAGTACTATTATCATTTGTTGTTGGATTGGTAAAAGCCAATTTCCAATTTTCGAGATGTTGGGCTGTGATTGAAATTCTTAAAGGTGCATGTTTAAGTTTTTTTGTTGCTCCAAGTTGCAAATCATAGTCAATTGGCTCATAATGATTTGAATAATAAGATTTAATTTGAGTTCCAAAATTTTTAATAACAACGGATGCTGTAAATTTTCGTTTATTGTTATTATATAAAATACCTGCATCGGCAACAACCCCAAACGATTTATAATGTTCAAACACTGATAAAACAGGTTTTACATTGATTCCATATCTAAATGAAGAATCAACATCTTTGCTGTAAATAAAGTTAAAAGCATATTCGGCAGCATAAAATTTACCGGTATAAGTGCCGGCTTCGTCGGTACCATCGAACTTGCCATAATTAATATGATGAATACCAACCGACACGTTTCCATATTTTGGCAAGTTCATTGCATAACCTACATAACCATAATTTATATCGGTAAAATAATTCACATAATTAAGTGCAAGATGTTTATTCATGCTATCGTTAAGTAAGGCGGGATTTTGATAAGCAAGTGCAGGGTCGCTTTCATTAAGTGTTAAATTATTACCACCAAGAGTAGCAACACGTGGTGAATTAGTTAAATATAAAAATTGATATGTACCACTCCCACCCATTTGACAATGTGCAGAAAGTGAAAACAAAAATATAAAACTAATAATTATAAAAGTGAATTTCATTGTTCTAAATAAATTTTTCAAATATAATTTCAATAAAAACGAATTAAAAACGGATAATAAAATTATTTATTGTATCTATAATAGTAGAATTTAGTAAGTCATTTAGATGTGTATTTGTAAACTTCTTTTGATAAATCTACAATAGTAGAAATTTTATAAGTCTTTTAGACACAATGTAGTGTATGCTTCCCATTTTTTCGGTCCATTCAAAAACATTATTTTCTTACTATATACTTCAAAAGGGAATAATACCGATGCTGTATCTGTAATAGTTCAATAAATTGTCCTATAACAGCTACTATTTCGGCATTAACTCCCGAAGTGAATTACTCATA
>JAVHRE010000347.1:0-12142 GCA_036171495.1 Bacteroidales bacterium | reverse complement strand
TTTTTATAACTTTAAAATTGTTAAAAAACTAACTGAAAACATTTAATTAAAAAATGAATTATAGTAGCTAATTTTTATATTTTTGCGATATAATTATTAATGAGCAAGTGTTTTTTCATATTATTATTTTTCAACATTCTTTTTGTGAATTTTTTAATTGCGCAAATTGATGTAAGGTTTAATGCCGATACTACTGTAATTTGCGAAGGAGGTTCAATTCAGTTTACCGACCTTTCTATTGGCGATACAGTTTATAACTGGCATTGGAATTTTGGCGATGGAGGATTAGATTCTATTCATCAAAATCCCATTCATCAATATAATGTAGCCGGCGTTTATACAGTTTCATTAACTGCTTCGAGTTTAAATTCAACTAAAATGAATAAAAAAATAAATTACATTCAAGTTCGAAAATTTCCCGATGCTGCTTTCACTTTTACTGATACAATGTTTCTGCCATCGTATTTATTTTATTTTCATGGATATGTGATTACTCCGGACGATTTGCAATATAAATATTATTGGAATTTCAATCAGACTTCTTACCAACAAGGTGATGCAATTGCAATAAACACTTTTCCTTCGGCAGGTAATTATATAGTGAGCTTTATTGTAGAAGCAGGTAAAGGTTGCAGGGATACTGTTTATGATACACTTACGGTTACTGACATTCTTGAAGCTCCAAATATTTTTTCACCAAATGGTGATGGTATTAATGATGTATTTACTGTTAAATCAAATGGTGCAAACGAATTTGTGTTAGATGTTTTTAATCGCTGGGGTGCCATTGTTTACACACAAACTGCAAAACGTTTGCAGTGGGACGGGCGAACATCGGCTGGCGTTCAACTTCCTTGTGGTACTTATTTTTATCATATTAGTTCACCAGAAATAAAAGGGTATAAAAAAGCAGGTGCAATTTTGTTAGTGAAATAATTTTTTATGAAAAGCATTTTGCTTTTAGGTACTAATTTAGGAAATAAACGTAATAATTTGAAAATTGCTATTCGATTTATTGAAAGTAGAATAGGTGTTATTGTTTGTAAATCAAGATTATACGAAACCGAACCATGGGGATTTGCATCAACCGAATTATTTTACAATATGGTAGTTGAGGTTGAAACAAAATTGAATCCCCAAGAATTATTAAAAAAAATAAAAGGATTCGAAGTTGAAATGGGACGAAAACATACTTCTAATAATTGTTACGAAAATAGAATTTTAGATTTGGATATATTGTTTTATGGTGATGTTTCTATAAACACAAAGGAATTAATTATTCCCCATCCAAAACTTCATTTAAGAAAATTTACTCTTATTCCTTTAAACGAAATAAAGCCAAAATATTTTCACCCGATATTAAAAAAAGAAATTTCAACTTTATTAATTGAATGTAAAGACAAATCAACTGTTGTTAATATCGGATACTTGTAAAGTAAATAATGCTGCTAAATATTAACGACCAAATAATTACAAACAAACTTAAAATAAAAATTGTTTTTTTAGTTCTTTTATAAAATCTGATTGCCAAAAAAGTCCCAATAGGAATTGATAATAATAAAGGTGTAAGTATAGCAATACCATATAATCCACAACTATTTTTAATTCGTATAAATCGTTTTGTACGTTTACTAAAAATGTTTCTCTTTTTAAGTGGAAAAAGTTTTCTAAAGTAAATTTTTATTGCTTTTAATTTTCTTCTAACATTTGGATGATTATGCATGTAAACATGTATAAACCATTTGTATAATTTAATAAGTTCATCTGTAATAAATCCAAAAAACAAAATGCCTAATATTCCACCTGCTGAAGTATAAAGAATTGTTTCATGAAACGAAAATTTCTCAACTTTTGCAACAGGAAAAGCAAATATGAATTTTATTGAACTTATAAGTATTAATATAATAATTTCGTAAGGTTTATTGTTCATGGTTCTTTTAACTTTTCACTTCTTACTTTGTTTATTGTTTATTGTTCACCGTTCATTGTTTTAACTTCTAACTTCTAACTTCTAACTTCTTAATTATGTTCTTTAATTCCATAAGCCAAATCGCCTGCATCGCCAAGTCCTGGAATTATGTACGATTTTACTGTCAGTTCTTCGTCAACGGCTGCAGTCCAAAGCGTTACGTTTTTAGCAAATAAATGTTTTTGCATGTAGTTAATACCATCTTTGCAGGCAATAATTGTAACAATATGTGTATGGAGTGGTTTCCCATTTTTTAATAGCGAATTATATGCTAATACCATTGATGAACCGGTTGCAAGCATTGGGTCGCATAAAATCAGAGTTCTTTCGTCTAAATTTGGACATGTTATATATTCAAGTTCGATATGGAAAGAGCCGTCTTTACCATATTTTCTAAATGCACTAATAAATGAACTATCGGCATTATCAAAGTAATTTAACATTCCTTGATGTAATGGTAGCCCTGCACGTAAAATTGTTGCCAGAACGGGTTTTTCAGATGGCACTGTAACGTTTGCAATTCCAAGTGATGTAACAACTTCTTTTTCTGTATATTGCAATTGTTTGCTGATTTCATAAGCCATTATTTCGCCAATTCGTTCCATGTTACGACGGAAACGCATACTATCGCGTTGAATATTTTCATCTCTTATTTCTAATAGAAATTGGTTAAGAACCGTGTTTTTTTCGCTAATAATTTTAATTTCCATAGCTTTATTTTTTTAAAAATTTAAGTGGAAATGGTAAGCGATTCTGCTTAATAGTAAGATATTCGCAGTTTGTTGCACCAAATCCTTTATAAAATCTTGCCAGCCCGTCTATATTTGAACCTTCAAAGTCTAAAATTAAATTTTTTTCTGAATATTTTTCAATAAATTTATCTATTATTAAAAACATTGCTCTTTTTTCTTTACCTTCTTCAGTTGAGGCGGCAAACAGGTAAATAACTTTTTTATGAGAAAAAATAAAAAATGCTGCCGCTATTAATTCGTTTTGAGTATTATAAGTTGATAAAATTTCGGCAAAATTATTTCGTAATGCAAAACTTACAATTTTTCTGATAACACTATATTTTTCTGTTGGTACGTTAGCAACTTTTTCGCCAACGTTTTTTTTAATAAGATTCACAAAATCATTTACCGAACATCCATTATAAAGCGTTTGTAATCCTAATTTATTCGATTTTGAAATATTACGTTTTGTGTTTTCCGAATACTTTTTTGCAATTTGTTTGTAGTCCGAAATTAAATCAAGCTCATAATTGCGATTTTTTCGAAATGTTATTTCATTAGAATTTAGTATGTTAAACTTGTTTATATTTATTTCGATATATTTAAAAGATTTTGGAATATTTTTAAAAAAATCGTTTAAAATAATTGGACTGATTGTTTTTGTAGAAAAAACACCAAGTTGTTGAGCAAAAAAAGGTTGCGATAAATACAAGATACCCATTTTTGATGAATAGGTAAGTGGCATTATTGCTTCGTAATTATTATAAATTAACGCATCCCAATTATTGCAAACTAAATCTAAATACCACGAAAATGCATATAAATTACCATTAATGGATTTGTTAATACAGTCGTCCCATTTTTTATAATCAATGTTTTTATTTTGTATGTATTCTATTTTCACTTTGTTAAACTAAAAACATATTCGTAAACAGATTTCCAGCCTTTCCAATATCCAACATCTCCAAGCGATTCGTTATGCCATAAAGATACAAACATACCGCCTAAATTTTTTAATTCTTCAATATTTTTTAAAACCATTTTTTTTGCTCCTTCTGGTGTGAGTTTTAAATGTTGACGTAGAGTTCGTTCCATAAAAGCAAAAGGGTAAATTTTAAGTTCGGTCTCTTTTTCTAATAACAAATCGTAAAAATTAAACACGGAACAAGTGCCTGCCCTATAGCCAATAATATTTGAATAACCCATAGAATAATCTTCTTTTATGCCTAAATCAATTAATTTTCTGTATGTTTTAGGAAAACTTAATATTAAAAAATGCTGACGCGATATAGTTATTTTTTTTTCAATAATTGACTCCAGATTTTGTATTTCAAATTGTAAGCAATCTTTGTTATTTGATTGATAAGATGGGTGAATTCCTATTTCACAATAATTTGCAAGTTCTTTTATCTTATTATAAAAAAGTGGTTTGTTTAGTTTTACATTCTTGTCGAATTTGCCATATTTACCTGATAATATAAAAACTTTTGGTATAATGTTATATTTATTATGAGTTTCACAAATATAATTATAGGTGTCGTATTGGTCGGGCAATTTATTTCTTAAAACTTTTATTCTGTTGTATGCTTCATTAATTCTTCCATTTAAAACAGATTTTGTAAAACCACCAATAGTTCTATATAACCCTTTTGCTTTGTATGCAAATGCGTTATCAATATCAATGGTAGAAATAAATTGAAAATTTGATTTTGTAAACTTTAAATTTGAAAATTCAGAATTTATTATTTCAAAAAACTTTTTTGCCCAAATATTAATTATAGGTTTGTGTATAAAACCAGCTTTTGAAGCAATTGATAATTCGGACGAAAAGCGGTTGTGTTTATCAGGCGTAAAAGGCAAATATTCTTCGTAACGACTTAATAAATAAAATGATGCCGAAAATATGTCAAATGGAATTTTATGGTTCAATGGAGTCGGAAATATTACATTTCCCCATTTCGACTCTGATATTTCCGGCTTAAAATCTATTATCTCATTCAAAAAAAGTAAGTTAGTTGAGCAAACCCATATTCCACTTAAATTACTTTCTGTCGAATAATTTATTTTTGCACCATCAAAACCTGAATATTCTTCTTTGTTAGTTGTTACTTTATAATTGTATCCCAACAAAAAACCTAATATAAATTTTAAGATATAATTTAATCGGGGAGTGCTATGTTTTGAATAAACCAGTAACATTTTTTAATCTCTCAAATTATTTCAACATTGTTACAAAATCCCTTCATCAGCAAAGCTAAAATAAGAAAGTTGTGTGATTATAATATGGTCAAAAAGAGTAATATCCATTAATTTAGCAGCTTCTTTGATTTTTTGAGTTATTTTTTTATCGGCATCACTTGGTATTAAATTACCACTTGGATGATTATGGGCAAGAATTATATTTACAGCTTCGTCTGTTAAAGCTTGTTTTAAAATAATTCGAGGGTCCATAACCGTTCCAACAATTCCACCTTGTCCAATTTTGTGATGTGCAATAATTTTATTCGCTTGGTTAAGTGTAATAAAATGTGATTCTTCAAATTTTAAGTCGCCAATTATTGGTTGAAAAAAGTCAAAAGCATCTTTACTCGAAATAAAAGATTTTTTTTGTACAGCTTCTTCTAATTTTCTTCTTCTGCCTAATTCTAATGCGGCTAATATTGTTATAGCTTTTGCTTCACCAATTCCTTTAACTTTTTTTAATGTATTTATATCAAATTTAGCAAGTTCGTTAATGTTATCGTGGGCTAATTTTAATATTCTTTTGGCTAAATCAACAGCCGATTCGTTTTTGTTACCGCTACTAATTAAAATTGCTAATAATTCAGCAGGAGACAGGCTTGGTGTTCCTTTCAAAAGAAGTTTTTCGCGGGGACGGTCTTCTTTTGCCCAGTTTTTAATGCTTATTTTTCCGTTTTGTTCCATAAAAAAAGTCTTCCAAAAATAGAAAGACTTTTTTAACAAATATGAAAAAAAATATTATTTTAAACTATTTACGTGTAAATTAAGGCTCGATTTAAGATTAGCCGCCTTGTTTTTATGAATAACACTCTTTTTTGCAAGTTTATCTAACATCGCTACAATTATTGGTAGCTGTTCGTTAGCTTCTTTTTTGTCTTTTGTGCCACGTAATTTTTTTACAGCATTGCGGGTAGTTTTAGCGTAATACTTATTTTCCTCACGACGTGTTTCAGTTTGACGAATACGTTTTTCCGATGATTTATGGTTTGCCATAATATTCTGATTTTAAAATAAATTTGTAGCCCATAGGGGAATCGAACCCCTGTTTCCAGGATGAAAACCTGGCGTCCTAACCCCTAGACGAACGGGCCATTTTAATAAGAACTTCCTTTTTAACAAGAGTGCAAAGGTAAAACATTTTTTTTACTTTCAAAAAAATAATATAAAAAATATTTTTTTGTAACTTTTAATTATCTTGTGCGTCATATTCACGAAAACAAATTTACTGAATGACGACTGGCGATTATAATAAAGCTGTTGATATGTACTCCGACGGGGTTTATCGGTTTATTTTAAAAAATATAAGAAACTCCGATAAAGCTAAAGATATTGTTCAGGATACTTACGAAAAACTTTGGCTCAATGTCAAAAATGTGAATTTTGAAAAAGTAAAGTCGTATATTTTTACAACAGCTTACCATACTTTAATTGATTTAATTAGAAAAGATAAAAGAATAATAAGTTTTGACCAGTCGGAAAATATTGAAATGACACATAATACAAATTATTCAGATGTTGGTGAAATTCTAAATAAAGCAATTGCAAAACTACCTGCCGACCAACGTTCTGTAATTTTATTAAGGGATTATGAAGGCTATTCATACGATGAGATTTCTGAAATAACTGGTTTATCTGAAGCACAAGTTAAAGTATATATTTATAGAGCAAGAGTTTATTTAAAAGAATATATTGGTAGCAT
Organism: Bacteroidales bacterium; assembly: GCA_036171495.1. GTDB lineage: Bacteria > Bacteroidota > Bacteroidia > Bacteroidales > GWA2-32-17 > GWA2-32-17. The sequence continues at coordinate 5,502 of JAVHRE010000347.1, read as the reverse complement.
GTCTGTTTTAGTATAAATAACAAGATGAAAATTAATAGAAACAATTACGAAATATTTTTTATAGATTATTTAGATAATAATCTTTCACAAAGCAATTTGCTTGAATTTATGGCATTTTTAGCCGAAAATCCTGACCTTGAAGATGAACTAAATAATATTAAAAATGTTAAACTTATATCCGAAAAAATAGATTTTGTGTTTAAGTCCGATTTAAAAAAATCAGCAATTACATCTGAAAGTTTTTATGAGTTGTGCATTAAATATATTGAAAATGAGATAAATATTGAAGAGAAAAATGAGTTATTCGATGCAATTAAACAAAACCCAACATTTAAAAATGAATTCGAACTTTTTAAACTTACAGTTTTAAAGCTAGATAATTCAATATCTTTTTCAAATAAATCTGCTTTAAAAAGAAGAATTTTAAATCCATATTATAAAAACATTATTAAATTCGCATCAGTTGCAGCAGCAGCAATTGTGTTATTTGTTATTGTTACTCAAATTATTGGTTTTTATAATAAAAAAGATAATTCTGTGAAAATTTATGCAAACTCAAAACATCTAAATAAAAATAATTCTATTAAAAGTATTACAAATGCTCAAACTCAATTTGAAAATAAATTAGCATCATCAACAAATAATAAAAGAAAGAATTTAACAAAGTATAATAATAAAAATATAGTTATAGATACAGCAGCAAAAATTGTTAAAGTTGATGAAATTGAACAACCGGATAGTAATTTGAAAAATATAGAATTTAACAAAGTTTCACAAGAAAATTCAAACAATAGTATTGCTAATAATGAACAAAAAAACAACAAATATCTTGATACAACTTTAAATGCAGTATTTAAAAATTCAAAATATTCGCATTTTCGCGATACGATTAACAATATGCCTCATGAATCAATTACAGCAAGCAATTCAGAATTTACAAATCGTGGAGTTTGGGATGTAATAAAGGCGAGTACAAATGGCATTAATTATATTACCGGCAGCCAAATAGAAATTGAAAATAATGTTGATAACAAAAAACATATTAAACGTTTTTCATTAAAAATTGGAAAAATTGGATTTTCCAGAATTACACATAAATAATATTTTCTTAAATCTTTAAAAATGAAACAACTATTTATTATTTTAATTACTTGTTTTTATTGCAATATTATTTTTGCTCAAGGCAAAGTGGAAATAACGGGACAAGTAAAAGATAATCAAACTAAAAACACATTAGAATTTTGCAATATTTCTGTAATTAATACTAAAGATAGCATTATTACAGGTACCGTAACAAATAGCAAAGGATTCTTTTCCATTTCTTTAGATGGTGGAACTTATCGCTTTGTTATTAGTTTTATTGGATTTAAAACAGACACATCAGCAGTAATTTATGTTTCGCAGAATAAATTTATTGGGATATTCAAATTAGAATCAAATGTTAACGTATTAAAAGAAGTTTCTATAAGCGAAAGCTCTCGCGAAAATAAACTTGACCGCGATGTGCAAGTTGTTACAGATAAAATGAAAGAAGGAACATCGAATACCAAAGAGGTTCTGAACAAAATAAACGGTGTTAATTATGACAGGTATAACAATTCAATAAAAGTTGATAATGACAGTAAAGTAATTATTCTTGTTGATGGTATTGAAAAAGACCAGGAATATGTTAAAAACCTTTCGCCTGATAGGTTAAAAAAAGTAGAAGTAATCCGTGACCCGGGCGGAAGATACGCTCTTGAAGGCTATTCGGCAGTTATTAACATAATTCTTAAAAAAGATTATCAGGGAACTGAAATTTTTGTCAGCGACAGGTCAATGTTAGATGCAGATGCAATAAAATCTGAATATATTCCAGTGCAAAATGACGCATCGGCAACAGTAAATTACGTTTACAATAAAGTAAATGTATATGCAAAATACAGCAACAATTATAATGATTTTAATTTCAATTCAACAGACAAAAAGGAATATAATAATGGTTTGGTAATTGATGAAAATCCGGTTTCGGAAAATGATATGAATATGAAAATAAAGCAATTATACCAGAATTATACATTTGGAACTGATTATTATATTAATCCCAAGCATACTATAAGTTATGAAGGAATGTTAATGAAGCAACCCTTTAAGAATAACACAACCGATGAAATTTATAGAGTAACTTATTCTAAAAATGATAGTCTTTTTGACAGTTTTACTTCCGAATCAAGAAATAAGTCGGATAATGTAAATTCGTATAATTCTCTTTTTTATGAAGGAAAATTAAATGAAAACAATGTTATAAACTCAAATTTTACTTTTTCGAATTATAATAACAGCTATTCTAATATCTATACCGAAAGTTCTTTATTTCAAAATAATGAAGATGGAAATGATGTAAAAAACAGCACTAAATTTTATTTAGAATATTTGCATACTTTTAATGATAAAACCAGTTTGCAGTTTGGATACGGAAATACATGGGAAAATCTCAAAAGTAATTTTACTATAGAGTCGGTAAAAAGTAAATTTAATTATACTGATTTTCGTAATAAACTATACTCATATTTTTCGTGGAAATTGAATAATAAGCTTAGCGTAAAATTAGGTGGAGCAGGCGAAACAAGTTCACCCAATGCCAATGGACAAAAAAACTCGTATTTAATTTTTCAGCCTTATGCAGATGTTAAATATAATGTTTCCAAAATGTTAGACATTAAAGCAAAATACCGGGCAGCCAGTAATTATCCAAACATTAGTCAAACCAATCCTTTTACATCTATTATTGACCAGCAAACTGTCAGAACCGGAAATCCTTTTTTAAAACCCGAAGTAACAAACAAAATTTCTTTAGAAGCCAATATTCTCCAAGGTTTAGTTAAAATAGAACCTTATTACCATTTTTCGAATAATTATATTACTGAAATTGGAACTCTTCGACCCGACAGTATTTTTGAATATAATTACAGCAATGCCGGAAACTATAAAAATTATGGCGTTGAAGCCAGTCTTACAATTCCTTTTAGCAAAACCATCTTTCTTCAATCCAGTTTCGACTTTTTTAAAAGCAGCATAACATATACCGGGAGAACAAACGAGTTTAACGATTGGACAACGTCTAACCAGCTGATTTATCAGAATCAGAAATCGAAAACTGTGGCAGGGTTACAATATCAGAAAAACTTGCGGAAAGATATAACTGCACAAGGCTATAGTAAAGGCGACAACGACTTTTGGATAGTGTTTGTGCAGCAACCTTTTTTTAAAGAAAAATTAACTGTCATGCTTTTGTATTTTACACCTATAACCTGGGGTGTTGATTTTAATCAGGGGAGTTATATCAAAACTGATACTTTTACTGAAAGCAAATGGTATAATATTGATATTCTTAAGAATATTTTTATGCTCCAAATCAGTTATCGTTTTAACAAAGGGAAATCTGTAAACAAAAAGGAAAAAGAAGTTGAACAGATAAAAGAGAAAAGCTCTAAAGGACTGTTTTGAAAATGTAATACCGATACGCAATATATAATAGTTCATAAAGTTCATAAAGTTCATAAAGTTCATAAAGTTTATAAAGTGAAAAGTTGAAATAAATAGAAATACCTTTTTGTCATTCTGAATGATTAGTGAAGACAAATAAAGATTCCTCGCACACTCGGAATGACAAAAAGCTTATTCCGAAACTTCGGGAATAGTTTGTCAGTTAATTATTTTGTTTCATAAAATATGTTTACTTTTGTATTAGAAATCAATTATTGAAAATATTAAAATAAATATTTTATGCAGGCAATACAGTTTAATACAAAAATCACAGGAACAATTTTAAAAATTCCTGCTATGTTCAGAAATCTCATTAATCGGAATGCTACTGTAATAGTTCTTTATGATGAAGACAAAAATGAAACCAAATTATCTCATGTCAAGAAAACCGCAGAGCAATTTTTCAGTATTTGTGGAATTTGGGAAAACAGGGAAATAAGTAAACAATCCCTGCGTGAAAAATCATGGAGGAACCGCCCATTATTATACTTGATACCGATGTGATTATTGAGTTATTCAAAAATAATCTGAAAATAAAAGAAAAAATCGCAGGATTTAACCTTGATGAATTGGCAATTAGTGTGATTACTGCTGCCGAAATACTGCATGGTGCTATAGATAAAACAGAATTAGCCAAGATTAATAAGCCGTTATTTCAATAGATGGACAATTATTGGAGGGGCTTTAAAGTCTAATAAAATGAAACTTGTTCAAGCATGGATTGAAATACATAATGACGAATTAATTGCAGACTGGGAATTAGCTATTAAAGGAGAAACTATTTTTAAAATTGACCCATTAAAATAACTAAATTATGAACCCAAGAGTAACAAATGTAAAACCTGAACAGAACTTTAATCTTTTAATTACTTTTAGTAATGGAGAAGTTAAAAGTTTTGACGTAAAACCATATTTAGAAATAGGTCTTTTCAAAGAATTAAAGGACTTGAGTTTATTTAATTCAGTAAAACCCTTTTTAGGAAGCATTCAATGGTCAAATGGCATTGATCTTTGTCCTGACACTTTATATTTGGAAAGCAAATAATTTCCTCCCCCGCTACCGCAAGCGTCCCGCTTGTGGTAATTAGTTTAAAACCACAAGGCAAGAGCCTATCGGGAGCTGAGGGCTGTTATGTGCAACTCGACAATTAACAATTTAACGATTTAACAGTTCCAAACTATCGGAACTTTTATTTTATTCAACATTTAAAACACTTTCACAAATTTTCTCGATAACTTCTTGCAGATATTTTTTTTTGATATTGCCATGCTTTCCCATTACTTGGCTTTCTGGTATTAAAGAAATTAATTGAGTTCTCACTTGGCAGGGTTTTTTGGTTGGTTTTGTGAGCATGTCATTAGTAAGACTGTATGTAAATTCATCATTTGGGGCAGCAGAAGAAATCATAACACCAATAAAAGCTTATTCGTACTCATTTACAATATTGTTTGATATTACAATTGTGGGATGCGGTTTAATTTCACCACTTGGTAAAAGGAAATTAACTTCTACTATTTCTCCTTGATTAACTTTCATTTAAAAAATAGATTCTATTTCGTTTTCTAAAAATTTGGATAGTGCTTTTGAAGAAGTTAAATGCATTGCCTTAATAGTTTCTTTATCAGAAATGCTTTTAATTGTATGCAAATTATCAGCACGCATATCAAATTTTTTAACACATTTTTGAGTCTTTAAATAACTGATTAAGTGTGTGATGTCGCTTTCTAAAGAATTTTCTTTTATTTTTACTAGCAAATCCATTTTGTGTATATTATTGTCTTGTTTTCTGATACAAAAGTAAGAAATATTTATGATTTTTATAACAAAGAGATTATTTTTTGAGCCAACAACTAATACCAATTATTAATTCAAATTAGTCATCCCGCAATATTGCGGAATGAATTATAGAATAGCCTGTCCAGAACTTAGCGAAGCGTTCTCACGAATACCTTTAAAAATAAAATATAAATATGAGT
>JAVHRE010000346.1:0-2389 GCA_036171495.1 Bacteroidales bacterium | reverse complement strand
ATATAACAAAATTTAACAACTTTAAAGCTCGAAAATAAAATTTCGGGCTTTTTTTGTTCGATTTTTATATACTTTTGCGACTTATAATTGATTAAGAATGAAAAAACTTAAAATTGCTATATTCATCATTTTATTAGTGCTAATTGCCGACCAAACTTTTAAAATTTGGATTAAAACCAACATGCTTCTTGGGCAAGAATATAATGTTATTGGCAATTGGTTTTTCTTGCATTTTACCGAAAATAACGGAATGGCTTTTGGACTCGAATTTGCCGGAAAATTTGGTAAAATAGCATTAAGCTTATTAAGAATAATTGCAGTAGCAGGTATAGGTTGGTGTATATATATATTATGCAAAAAAAATGAACCATTGGGATTAATTATAAGTGCAGCATTAATTTGGGCTGGAGCTTTTGGTAATATAATTGATAGTGCTTTATATGGCTTAATATTTAGCAACAGTCCTCCAATATGTGGCGATTGTTTGCCTGCAACATTTTTTCTTCACGGTGGTGGATATTCAACATTTTTACATGGTAAAGTTGTTGATATGCTTTATTTCCCTATTTTAGAAGGTCATTTTCCGGAATGGTTCCCTATTTGGAAAGGCGAAAGTTTTACTTTTTTCCGACCCGTATTTAATCTTGCCGATTCATCTATAACAACAGGTGTTCTTATGGTAATTGTTTTTCAGAAAAAATATTTCAGGAAACAAAATTCATGTAATTAGTGTCAGAAAGAAAACTCAGTGTTTGGCGTTTTCTTGCAAACACTAATTAATATTTTAATAAAAATTATATAAAAGAATAAAAAAATGTATTATTTTTGGAACTAATTTTATTTGATTTCGTATAAAAAACGAATTATTAATGAAAAAAATAATGAAAAAATATATCAGACTTCTATTGTTTATTTTAATTGTCAACTTATTAATGTTAGGTTGCAACAATTCAAATAACACACTTCAAAACGATTCGGATTCTACTGTCAATGCGACTATTAATGAACATTCAAAAAAAGTTAAAAAAATATTTTACAATGTCCCTTCACCAATCGAAATGGCTAAAGTTTTACACGAATCGGGAGTTCTGTATAAGCCCGAACTTTTAATTTCTTATAAAGTTGCAGATAAGTATGTTAATCTTCCAAAACAAGCTTTAATTCTTGGAGCTTACGGAAGCGATTTAAGTTATTCCAGACTTTTCGACCAAATTCAACAATCTATAAATTATTTATCTTCAGTTAAAAAACTTTGCGAAGAATTAAACATTCCCGAAGAACAAGGTAAATTTGCTGTTAGTAGATTAGAAAACAATATGGAAAATAGGGATTCATTGATACAAATTGTTACTGAAACTTATTCATCCGCCGACGCTTATCTTAAAGAGAATGAACGTGGCAATACTGCAACTTTAATTATACTTGGCGGCTGGATTGAGGCACTTTATATTTCATCAAATATTGTTGATTTTGACAATCCTACAAATAAAGAGGTAATTAATAGAATAGCCGAACAAAAATATTCTTTAAGCAATTTAATAGAACTTATTAAATGCTATCCTTATGATAAAGAATTAAAAGAATATTTACCTTTGATGAATAATTTAAAAGATAAATTTGATTTAGTTGATATAAAATACCAAAAAGGTGATGTCGTTACCGACGAAAGTAAAAAACTTACCACAATATACAGCAAAGCTACTGTTAACATTAACAAACCTACCTTTGAAGATATAAAAAATACTATTTCAGAAATTAGAAAGAAAATAATAACATATTAAATATATAAAATTATTGCATTATGAAGAAGTTCTTTAAAAAAATAGCAATTGTAGTTTTAACTGTTGTGGTTCCTATTATGGTAAATGCACAATGTAAGGGTTTTACAAAAAAAGAATGTTTACCACAAATTAAACCTTATGTTTATAATGGGCAACTTAATAGCGCTGTATTAAACGAAGGCGATGTAGCAGAGCTATTGCTTACTTTCTATAATAATCAAGATTACAGAATTTATATATGTTCGCAAGAAATATTAGGGAATGTTGAATTTAAACTTCTTGATACCGACAGAAATACTTTGTTTTATAACAAAGACCACGATTTTGTTAAATATTGGGATTTTAAATCAAATTCTACCCAGCAACTTATTGTACAAGTTAGGGTTCCAACAAGCGAAATTAAAAAAGAAATTGTAAATAGTGGCTGTGTTTCAATAATAGTAGGATTTAAAGAATAATATTTATATATTTAATACCAAAAGGGGACTTCTAAAAATACCAAAATCGTCATGCTGTCCCGCTTAGGCGGAATCAGCATCTCTTAACAATCTGATAATTAGTCGTCCCTTAAAAAGTATTCAACAAAATAGTATTCAGTTAAATAACGT